>NZ_JBRIIQ010000013.1:0-43023 GCF_052976905.1 Glaciimonas sp. GG7
AGCTTCTCTAAGCGCCCGGTTCATCGAGCACGAATCGATTGAAGCGCAATACGCAGCATGTTCGAACTGCGCGTTGAACGGGTTTCGGGGTGCGAGCCGAACGGCATCACATCAACGAACGGTTCATTTTTGTAGGCGTCCTCAAACAATGCTTGCAGCGCAACGTTGTCGAATTTCTTGTTCAGACGCGCATACAAGGTTGAATGCATCCCACGGATCATCGGCACCAAATGCGGCGTAAACAACAAACCGACTTTATCTTCCGTCAGCTTCGCCAATTGCTCCAATGTTTCAGGCAAATGGCGATGGCCCGATACGCCGTAGGCCTTGAAATTATCACTTGCCTCGGAGAACAACATCGCTACTTCCGCTTTACGGCCAGCGCCGGAAACACCAGATTTACAATCGGCAATCAGGTTCCCCGCATCAATCACCCCCGCCCTGAGTAACGGTGCCAAGCCCAATTGCATGGTCGTTGGATAGCAGCCCGGGTTACCGACCAGACGCGCCTCTTTGATCGATGCACGGTTTAACTCAGGCAAGCCGTAGACCGCTTCTTTCAGGAGTTCCGGGCAACTGTGTGGCTGCTTGTACCATTTTTCAAACACGGCGGTGTCCTGCAACCGAAAATCTGCCGCCAGATCGATTACTTTGACACCAGCGGCTAATAATTCTGGGGCTTGCGCCATCGCGACGCCGTGCGGCGTTGCAAAAAACACCACATCACAATCTTGCAAATGTGCGTTTTCCGGGCTGGAAAAAGCCAGCGCAACACGACCGCGTAATGATGGATACATGTCGGCAATCGGCGTTCCATCCTCTTTGCGCGAGGTAACCGCCATCAGTTGTACTTGTGGATGGGTTGCCAGCAAACGCAGCAACTCGACGCCGGTATATCCGGTGCCCCCAACGATTCCGACCTTAATCATTTTGTATCCTTGCATGAAAACTATAGATGCCTTGTGAGCCAGCCTGCTTCGACATAGCTACCAAAAAGGTAGCCGTATATTTTAGCAGCCCTTACGATTACTTCCTGTAGATAAAAAATACTAAGCAGCACACTAAACAGCAACGTCGAAATAAACATGGCAAAAAAAAACCGCCAGGCGCAAACCGGGCGGTTTTTCTTGATCCAAAAGCGAATATTAACGCTTCGAGAATTGCTTTGCGCGACGCGCTTTGCGCAGACCGACTTTTTTACGCTCAACTTCACGTGCATCACGTGTAACAAAACCAGCTTTTGACAGTTCTGGTTTCAAAGAAGCATCGTAGTCGATCAGTGCACGTGTAATACCGTGACGAACCGCACCAGCTTGGCCAGACTCGCCGCCGCCGTTGACATTGACTTTGATGTCGAAAGTTTCGACATTGTTAGTCAGTACCAATGGCTGGCTGATCACCATCAAACCGGTTTTGCGCGAAAAATACTCTTCCGCTGGCTTACCGTTGACAATAATCTGGCCTGTGCCGGACTTGATGAAAACACGGGCCACTGCACTCTTGCGACGGCCGGTTCCGTAATTGTAGTTACCGATCATGTCGATTCCTTAGAGTTCAAGAACTAATGGTTGCTGCGCGGCATGCGGATGGGAACCATCTGCGTACACTTTCAGCTTCTTGATCATGGCGTAGCCAAGCGGGCCTTTAGGCAACATGCCTTTGACTGCTTTTTCTAACGCACGACCTGGAAAACGCTGTTGCATTTTCTGGAAATTGGTCTCGTAGATACCACCTGGGTAACCGGAGTGACGGAAATACGTCTTGTCGGTTGCTTTTGCGCCAGTAACACGCAATTTTCCAGCATTGATAACGACGATGAAATCGCCAGTGTCGACGTGGGGAGTAAATTCTGGTTTGTGTTTGCCGCGCAATCGGAGTGCCACTTCGCTGGCAACACGTCCGAGGACTTTGTCCGTCGCGTCAACCACGTACCAATTACGCTGGACTTCATGTCCTTTAGCGGAAAAAGTTTTCATGTTGACTTCCTAACTAGTTTAATTCGCTCAAATGGTGGTTCCGGCGCTATCAAAAACACATGAAAACATCTGTTTTTGCCCTGCTTTGACGCCAGACTCTGCCTTGTAATCTTTTCCTGAGCAAACGGAAAAGCCGTGGATTATAACGTTTTCAATAACCCGGCGTCAAATTCATTAAAGGGGAATAGGGGAATCTGAAAGAGCATCCGGAGGAAAACTGTTGTAAATGCGAATGTGGTCTTTTTAAAAGACAAAAAAAAGCCCGAACAACGTGGTTTCGGGCTCAATCCACACTACGAGGAGAGTGGAGGAGACATTGGCGATTGCCGAAAAATCTTTGCGGCACTCAGTGTAATCATCTTAGCAGACGGAATTGTGCAGCGCAAGAAAAATACCTGAATATGAATCGCAAAGTGATTTTCAGGATTTCCCTATAGAAATCATATTAAACCCAATGAAATATCTGTTTTTTTCATATGGATATATGTTTTTTATACAAAAAATGTTGCATTGCAACATTTTTTAAAACCACTTCCCACACCAACAAATACTTGCAAATAAATCCATCCGAAACAGCAAACAAGAAGAGCAGTTAAAATATTCCGATCATTTAATCAGTCAGCGAGAATATATGGAATGCACAGTACGTTGGACAGGCTTGTCCGGGATGACATTTTTGGCCGAAACCGGCTCCGGCCATGCCGTCACGATGGACGGTGCCCCGGATGGCGGCGGTCGCAACCTGGCACCGCGACCGATGGAACTGGTACTAGCCGGGACCGGCGGCTGCACCGCTTACGACGTTGTCTTGATTCTGCGAAAAAGCGGCCAGGACATCCGCGGCTGCGAGGTCAAGCTGACCTCCGAGCGGGCAGAAAAAGACCCGAAGGTGTTTACCAAGATTAATTTTCATTTCACCGTACGTGGCCGCAACCTCAAGACAAACGTCGTCGAACGCGCGATCAAGCTATCGCATGAAAAATACTGCTCGGCCTCGATCATGCTGGAGAAGACTGCGGAAATGACGCATAGCTATGAAATTATCGATGATTTGGCGGAATTGCCACCAACTTCCTGATCGGTTCCCATAATTAAAATAGCCCGACTTGAAGTCGGGCTATTTTTTTGGGGAAAGACCAGACCGGGCTTAAATATAATACGCAATACTGGTCATCACTTTTGACATCCCTTGCATCACCTTTTGCGCCGGTAGCGGCAAGTCCGTCCCGCCCAAGGCTTTAGCCGCCGCACCATGGGCAATTTCATCCTCACGCATTTGCACCACAATCGCACGGGATTTTATATCCTGCTCAGGTAACTCCGTCAGATGACTGGTCAGATGCGCCTCAACCTGGCGCTCGGTTTCCGTCACAAACCCCAGACTACGCGCATCACCCAAATGCGCCGCCACAGTTCCCAGCGCATAGGCCCCGGCATACCACAAGGGATTAAGCAAACTTATGCGCGAACCCAGTTCACGCAAACGTTCTGCCGTCCACGCCAAATGGTCGGCCTCTTCTCGCCCGGCTTCCGCACATTGCTGCTTGACCGGCTGGCTTTTCGCAAAGCGCCCCTGCGCGTCGTACAGCGCCTGCGCGCAGACCTCACCAACATGATTGACCCGCATCAAGCCTGCGCTATGGCGTTGCTGATCGGCGTCCAGCATGGTCTCGATGATATGCGACGCAGGATTGAGACGGGATGCGGAAGCGACACCACCCATGACGCGCAATGCGCGATCAAAATCGATAATCATTTTGTCTAAAAATGGCATGTATATGACCAATACAAATATTTATTAAAGGAATCAGGCATCCGTCATCTTAGAGCTTTAGCCAGCAAAGCGTTTTTTCGGCCGAAATACCGTCGCATCCGCATAAAACGCCTCATCCTGATTGCCCGACCAGCCCGGCACACCCAGCACTGGTAAGGGCGTTAATTGCCCGATAGTTATCCCCTGCTGCATCAAATGCCCGGCAATATACCTATCAATCCAGCGCATTTTTGCCGCTACGTCTTGCGCAAAAAAATCATCGGGTGTCAGCACGATCAATGTATGCGCGGTAATCGCCTTGTACGGCCGCACCAGTTTTTCTACCAGCGCATGGCCGAAAAGCCACACCTCTGCATCCGTTCCAAATGCCGAGCGCTGCACAATAAACGCCTCGCGCCATCGATGTTCCCGCAACGCCGCAATCAATGATGCTCCGGCTGTAGTATCACGCAACAACAGCAACGCTGCATTTTCATCAAAAATCGTCGCCGCATCGCGCGCAGCACCACGTGGCTTACCGCTGCCAGATACTTTGGCCAGTTCAGCCGCCTGCAACGCATTGAGGCGCGCCTTGCCTGCCGGAAATGAGAGCCAGATCAGCGCGTTTAAAAAGTCGTGGAGATTATCCCGCGTCGGCACGCAGCCGGTGTCGCTGATGAAGGCTTCATAGGCGGTACCGGCAGGCAACGCCGTTTGCGCAACAAAGGCGATCGGCAGGCCAAGATGATTGCGAATATCGCGCTCAGTCGCGGCGGTATTGAGCACTGCGCGCCAATCTTGCGTAGCAGAAAATTGCGCACCTAATTCACGAAAAGGCGACAGCCAAGGCTGCTGCCAATTGATCGCATAAAGAAAATGGGTAGATGAGGAAAGGGACGAGGTAGACATTTCGCACACATTTTACAGCGCACTCCACCCGGCCTCCACTAGTTTCGCCTGTCAGGCGGCTTGCTCCGCCGGGCTGCGGTGCTTGCGATACAAAAATTCAAGCACAGAAGTCCGATATTCGGCATACAACGCATCCTGCGCCAGCGCCACCCTCTCACGCGGTCGCGGCAAACGTACTTCAACGATGTCACCGATCGTCGCCGCTGGCCCATTGGTCATCATGACGATGCGATCCGACAGCAACACCGCCTCATCCACATCGTGGGTCACCATCACCACCGTTGATTCAGTCTTGGCCACGATCTTGAGCAGCTCGTCTTGCAAATGGGCGCGGGTGAGCGCATCGAGTGCGCCGAAAGGCTCGTCGAGCAGCAATACTTTCGGCTCCATCGCCAATGCCCGGGCGATACCGACGCGCTGCTTCATGCCGCCGGAAATCTCGTTCGGGCGCTTCTGTGCAGAGGTCGTCAAACCCACCAACGCCAATGCGGCATTGGTGCGCTCTTTTAATTGCGTCTTATTTTCGGTCGCAGAAAATACCCGCTCAACGCCCAGAAAAACATTCTCAAAACAACTCAGCCAAGGCAACAAAGAATGATTCTGAAATACCACAGCGCGTTGCGGCGACGGCCCCGCTATTTCCCGATTGGCGCACAGCAAAACGCCATCGCTCGGCTTTAACAAACCCGCAATCAGATTCAACAAAGTCGACTTGCCGCAGCCGGAGTGACCGATCAAGGTCACAAACTCGCCCTTACGCACGGTCAGATTGATGTCACGCAGCGCATGAAAATCACCCTTGCGTGTGTGGAACACCATTTCAGCCTGATGAATATCGATAAATTTATCGTCGCGCAGTGCCATATTTTTCCCCTGTAATTCTGCTGTAACTGAGACGGAATTAGTTACTCACCTGCTCGTAAGTGAACGCCTTCGCCAACGCCACCAAAAGCTGCTCCAGCAACAAGCCCACCACGCCAATAACCACAATGGCGATGATGATGTGCGGCACATTCAAATTGTTCCATTCATCCCACACCCAAAAACCGATACCGACGCCGCCCGTCAACATTTCAGCAGCCACAATGACCAGCCATGCGGTCCCGATCGCCAGACGTACCCCAGTTAGCATGTAGGGCAAAACGGAGGGGAAAAGTATCTTGGTGACGATCTTCCATTCCGACAAATTCAACACCCGCGCCACGTTCATATAATCCTGCGGCACACGTTGCACACCGACGGCGGTATTGATCACCATGGGCCATATCGAGCAAATGAAAATCGACCAGATCGCTGCCGGATTGGCTGACTTTAATACCAACAAACCAATCGGCAACCAAGCCAATGGCGAGACCGGTTTCAACAGACTGATAATCGGCCCGAACATGCGCGATACAAATTGAAAGCGCCCAATGATGAAACCCAGCGGAATCCCGACCACGGCAGCCAGACCAAAGCCAATTGCCACCCGTTGCAGCGAAGCCAAAATATTCCAGCCGATACCCTGATCGTTCGGCCCGGTGCGATAAAACGGATGGGAAAATAATACAATCGCCTCCTTCAGCGTCACAAGCGGCGTCGGAAACTGACTATTGTTCATCGCAATCAATTGCCAGACCAAAACCAGAAAAGCCAGACCCAACAATGGTGCCACCACCACCATCACTTTCGGACTCATCGTACTGCGCCGCCGGACGATTTTTTGAGGCGATCTGGCGACCGTTGACAGGGTTGTACCATCGCCGCTGGTAACGGTCGTGGACTTGACAATTGCGTTCATACAAACTCCCGAGTTTTACGATGTACTGGATCAAAAATGAACGGTTATAGCGCCATCAAACTTAAGCGCGAATCTTGAACGACGCCGCATAAGCCGCAGGATTTTTACCATCCCAGACCACGCCATCGATCAACTTGGAAGTCCGCATCACGTCCTTCGGCACGCTGGTTTTAGTCAGCGTTGCAGCCTCTTTATAAAGTGCAATCTGACTCACCGATGTCGCCACGGCCAAGTAGTCAGGATCGCTCTTGAGCAAGCCCCAGCGACGGTGCTGCGTCATGAACCACATACCGTCTGACAGATACGGAAAATTGACCAGACCGTCGTTATAAAACTTCATGTAATTCGGATCGTCCCACGTCTTGCCAAGGCCATTCTGATAGCGGCCCATGATGCGTTGATCGATCACATCCTTGCTGGTATTGACATAGGATTTATCGGCGATGACTTCGGCCATTTTGTTTTTGTTCGCCAGCGAGGCGTCGATCCATTTGCTGGCATCGAGCACGGCCGCAATCAAGGCGCGGCAAGTATTGGGATTTTGCTTAACGAACTCAGCCGTAGTACCCAATACTTTCTCAGGATGGTCTTTCCAAATCTCTTGCGTGGTGATCGCTGTGATGCCGACACCATCGACAATCGCCCGATGCCCCCACGGTTCACCAACGCAAAAACCATCCATATTGCCGACCCGCATATTGGCCACCATTTGTGGCGGTGGTACGGTAATGACCTTCGCATCTTTCATCGGATTAATACCATTAGCCGCCATCCAGTAGTACAGCCACATCGCGTGGGTACCGGTCGGAAACGTCTGGGCAAAGGTATATTCGCGCTTGTCGGTCGCCATCAGTTTTGCCAGCGATGCGCCATCTACCGCGCCTTTGTCGGCCAGCTTTTTAGACAGCGTAATAGCCTGCCCGTTATTGTTGAGGCCCATCAGAATCGCCATGTCTTTTTTCTGCCCGCCGACCCCCATCTGGACGCCATAAATCAGGCCCGACAGCACATGCGCTGCGTCCAATTCACCATTGGTCAACTTATCGCGCACGCCCGCCCAGGACGCCTCTTTGCTGAGGACAATTTTGATGCCGTATTTTTGGTCCAAACCCAATACCGACGCCATCACGACCGAGGCGCAATCGGTCAGCGGAATAAAGCCGATTCTGACTTCGGTTTTTTCCGGTTTATCCGAACCAGCGGCCCACACGCCGCCGCTAACTAGTCCCAACATACTGGCTCCTGCCGCAATGCTCGCGGTGTGAATGAGTTGACGCCGCTTAGGATTTTCTACAGCAACGGGAACGATGATTGGCACAGTAACTTTTGAGTCCATAGCGTGAGCTCCACTTGGTTCCGACAATAAAAAAGGCGTCGTCCCGCGATGACCATCACCTGATCAATTCGGGAAGACACCTTTGTCTTTGTGGACTGACCGCCGTTGGCCATGTCCAGCTGCACCAGCATTGGCGCATAGACTTACTTACGCAAATGGCGTGCCAGCGGCTTTATGGAATAGCGTCGGGAATTCTGTGTAGGAATGCGCACTTAGTTTGTGCAGTGCACCAGAGTTGTTAATCTTGTTGGTGCAAATATCAGGCCGAAGAAAAAGGAGGAAAGGGAAAAGAGAACGCAGAGAAGACGATATTGATCAGCGATCAACCCAACAAATCATTAGCATCAATAATCCGCTGGGCAACTTCGGATAACTTTAAATTCTTGTCCATCGCCAGACCTCGCAATTTTTTAAACGCGTCTTGCTCGCTGAGTTGCCCCCGCTCCATCAACAAACCCTTGGCGCGATCGATCACTTTGCGATCGGCCAGCTTGAGTTTGGTATCCGACAATTCGTTGAGCAGCTTCTGCTCTTGATTGAAACGCAGCATGGCGACTTCCAGCACCGGCTTAATACGCGCAGTTTGCAAGCCGGCAACGACATAGGCCGAGACACCGGCAGCCATGGCCGCCTCCATACTGGATTTTTTTTCGTCCTCGGTAAACAGAACGATAGCCCGGCGTGCGTCGCGTGTGGCGATGACAACGTGCTCTAGCACATCGCGGGCGTCTGACTCTGCATCGATAATAATCATGTCCGGCTGCAATTGCGCGATCCGGTCCGGCAGGTAAAGGTCGGCTGGCAACGAGGCGATAATGTGATAGCCAGCCTGCAGTAATCCGATGTGCAATGCGCTGCTGCGCGCCGCCTGTGCGGTGAACGCAGGATCATGATCACCATCATCAATGGCAACCGGATTGACAACCACAATACGCAGGTTATGCATCTACAAGGCCAGTAAAACATCGGTTATGTTGCGCAACGTCAACCTAAGACGCTAGCACAGGGGGCGGACAATACTACAAAAACAAAACAATTATCCCCTCACATGCAAAAATCGCACCATAGAGTGCGATTTTTGAGGTGTGGTTGTTTTTCCTGGTAACTTTTATACCAATTGCCAATTGATAACCTCACCACCATTTAACGGCACCATCGTGGTATTGCCCATCGGCAATTCTGCCGGGATAGTCCAGGCTTGACGCCGCAAGGTCACCGAATCCTGATTCCGCGGCAGGTTATAAAACGCCGGACCATTGAAACTCGCAAACGCTTCCAATTGATCCAACGCCCCAACCTGATCGAAGGCTTGCGCATACAACTCCAGAGCGTGCAACGCGGTATAACAACCGGCGCAACCGCAGGCATGCTCTTTCAAACCCTTAGGATGCGGCGCGGAATCGGTGCCAAGGAAAAACCGGTCGCTGCCCGAAGTCACAGCCGCCACCAACGCCAGACGGTGCTCTTCGCGCTTGAGAATCGGCAGGCAATAATAATGCGGACGAATTCCGCCCTTAAAAATTTCATTACGGTTATAGAGCAAATGATGCGCCGTGACGGTGGCGGCAATCGGACCTTCGCCAGCGGCGACATACTGCGCCGCATCTTTGGTGGTGATGTGTTCAAACACTACTTTCAACGCTGGCATATCGTGGCGCAGGGGTTGCATCACGCGCTCGATAAAGACGGCTTCGCGGTCAAAAATATCAATCGCCGGATCGGTGACTTCGCCGTGTACCAAAAATGGCATCCCGAGTTCTTGCATCACTTCCAGGGTCTTATAGCATTTGGTCAGATCGGTCACACCAGCATCCGAATTAGTGGTCGCTCCGGCCGGATACAACTTCACGGCATGCACAAAGCCCGACTCTTGCGCTCGTCGGATTTCGTCCGGCGGCGTGTTATTGGTCAGGTACAGCGTCATCAATGGCTCGAACGACACCCCCTCAGGGACCGCTGCCAGAATCCGCTCGCGGTAGGCCGCAGCTTGGGCAACCGTGGTCACGGGCGGCTTCAGATTCGGCATGACTATCGCCCGTCCAAACTGGCGCGCACTGTCGGGCAACACGCTGGCCATGACATCGCCATCGCGCAGATGCAAATGCCAATCGTCGGGCCGGGTGATGGTCAGGGTATTAATCATCTTCAGTCTCTTCTGCAAAAAGTTGTTCCAGCATGCGGGCTGGATTATTGAGGAAATGGCGGGTAATCGTGTAGTGCTCGGTATCTTCGTAGCAAGTTTCTGTGAGGCCACTTTGGTCCAACAAATAAATTTTAGCGTGCGGATACGCGAGCAAAATCGGGGAGTGTGTGGCGATGATGAATTGGCAGTTACGCTGGACTAAGCGATGAATAATTGCCAAGGCCGCCAATTGCCGATTCGGTGAAAGCGCAGACTCTGGCTCATCCAACATATAAAAACCGTCTGGCCGAAATTTGTTTTGCAGCACAGCTAAAAAAGACTCGCCGTGTGATTGTTTGTGTAACGCTTTTTCGCCGTAAGAGCGGCTAATCAGCCCGCCACCGTTATCAAGTTCCTGGATCTTGGTGGCGACGTTAAAAAAACTTTCTGCGCGCAAAAAATACCCGGTTTTAGGACGCTTAAAGCTTTTTACGGTGCGCAGATACGTATGTAAATCAGAGTGCGCATCGATGGTCGAAAACAAGGTGTTTTGATTACCGCCCTCAGCATTAAAACCCCAGGCAATCGCCATCGCTTCCAACAACGTCGATTTGCCAGCGCCGTTTTCACCGACCAGAAAAGTCACGTCAGGATGAAAATCGAGCTGTTCTAGTTCGCGCACCGCAGGAATGGAAAACGGATAGGCATCAAAATCGATCTCTTTGTCGGGATTGATTTTCAATGCGCGGAGATAGGGTTTGGCGGCAAGCATGGCAAAGTTGATGGTGTAAAGCGGACATTTTACAGCAGCATAATAAAAGAGCCGCTTCGGTTTCGCACCGAAGCGGCTCTACGCCAACCATTTATCAGACTATCAATTAATGAATGATTTTCGCCAGGAAGTCCCGCGCACGATCCGAGCGCGGCGCACCGAAAAACTCCTCTTTTTTGCAGTCTTCAACGATCAAACCCTGATCCATAAAGATGACGCGATTAGCCACTTTTTTAGCAAAACCCATTTCATGCGTGACGACCATCATGGTCATGCCTTCTTGCGCCAGACCAACCATGACGTCCAATACTTCGTTAATCATTTCCGGATCAAGCGCTGAGGTTGGCTCATCGAACAACATCGCAATCGGGTCCATTGACAGCGCGCGCGCAATGGCGACGCGCTGTTGTTGACCACCGGACAACTGACCGGGGAATTTATCCTTTTGCGCAATCAGACCTACGCGATCCAGATACTTCAAACCCTTTTCAGTGGCCTCATCAACGCTGCGGCCCAGTACCTTGATTTGACCGATGGTCAGATTTTCACGAATCGACAAATGCGGAAACAGTTCAAAATTCTGAAACACCATGCCGATGCGCGCACGCAATTTAGAGAGATTGGTTTTAGGATCGCCGACCGAAATACCATCGACCGTGATATCGCCCTTTTGAAACGGCTCAAGGCCATTGACCGTTTTAATCAGGGTCGACTTACCGGAGCCGGAAGGACCGCACACCACTACTACATCGCCCTTGGCAACCCGGGTTGTACAATCGGTCAAGACCTGAAACTGACCGTACCATTTGCTGACATTATTAAGTTCAATCATGGGTAATTCTCCTGACGTAATTTCTTGATTCTTAAATGCGGTTTTACAAGTACGCGCCATTCGCTCCGGGAGCTGCGGCGCGCGGTTTTAGCGAATAATCGCCACCTTTTCTTGCAGTTTTTTAACCAGTGTTGATAGGCCGTAACTCATCACAAAATACACCACTGCAACGAACATATACATTTCCACCAACCGGCCATCGCGCTGCGCAATCTTCGACGCCACAGTGACGAACTCCGGTACCGATCCCAGCACATAGACCAAAGAGACATCCTGAAACAAGACGATGGTTTGCGTAAACAGGATCGGAATCATATTGCGGAACGCCTGCGGCAAGACAACATTGCCCATCATTTGCCAGTAGTTCATGCCGAGCGCATAGCCTGCCGACACCTGCCCGCGTGGAATCGACTGGATTCCCGAGCGCATAATTTCGCAGTAATACGCGGCCTCAAACAAGATGAAGGTAATCAACGCCGAGGAAAATGCATCCACCTGTATCGGTTGCGAAGCGCCGGTAATCCAGGCGCCGATAAACGGCACGAGGAAATAGAACCAGAAAATCACCAATACCAATGGCACTGAGCGAATCAGGTTAACGTAGCTAGTGGCAATGAACGAAATCGCTTTGTTGTGCGACAAACGCATCATCGCCAATATCGTGCCAAAGAAAATACCGCCTATCATCGCCGCTACCGTCAGCATCAGCGTGAACTTCATCCCTGTCGTAAACAAGTAAAACCAGGAGCGTTGGATAACGTCAAAATCGAAATTTGCAAACATGATTAATGACCTCCCGTGCTGGCGCTACCGGACGTAATGAAACCCGGGACGGCTGTTTTTTTCTCTAACCAACGCGCTAACAGCAAGGCCAGGCTGGAGATGATGATGTAAATGACGGTTGCGCCCGTCAATGACTCAAAAGTCTGGAAGGTAAATTCACGCATCGAATAGGTCGCCGCCGTCAGTTCAACCAAACCAATCGTCAATGCGACCGAACTATTCTTGATGATCGCGGCAAATTCATTCGTTAATGCGGGAACAATGATGCGGAACGCCATTGGCAGCAGCACAAAACGGTAGGTTTGCGGCAGTGTCAGGCCAAGCGCGGTGCCGGCGAGCTTTTGGCCGCGTGGCAACGCATTGATTCCGGCGGAAACTTGTACAGCAACACGCGATGAGGTGAAAAATCCCAATGCGAGAAAAGCGGTAATGAACGCGGCATTCGGCAGCGCTTTGAGCCAGTCGCCAAGACCTGTCGGCACCAACTCCGGCATCACGTAATACCACAAGAACATTTGAACCAAGAGTGGAATGTTACGGAATAACTCAACGTAGCCATTGGCAATGCGTACCGCCCATTTATTTGGCATCGTGCGAATCGTCCCCACGACAGTACCAATCACCAGCGCCATAATCCAGGACATGGCGGACAACGCAAGCGTCCATTTCAGCCCCATCAACAACGTCTGCATATAAGTGTTGACGCCATCTGGCGACATTTGCCAGAAGATGTTCCAGTTCCAGTTGTAATGCATATTAAGTCCCCCTTATTACATAATTCATCTTGCCGATGTCAACCCGGGTTGTAACAATCCCCACTTTGTGCACAGCAATAATTTTTCCCCAAAAAACAAAACTGGGAGGCTTTCGCCCCCCAGTTTTGTTTAATTTCACCCGACTTATTTTTTCTTAATGAGTTCCTTTTGGGCTTGAGGCACAGCTGCATAAGTAGCCGGATCACCGGAGTCCGTTGGATTGGCAAATGCTGCTTTCAACTCCGGGCTCATAGGTACGTTGAGGTTGATACCTTTTGGCGGGATCGCCGACAGGAACCATTTCGCGTAGATTTTATTGATGTCACCTGACTTGTAGAGATTGGTCAATGCTGTATCGACGGCGGTCTTGAAAGGCAAATCGCCTTTCCGCTCAATGATGCCGTACGGCTCAACGGACAACGCTTCTTTGGTCACGGCGTAATCATCAGGCTTCTTCGAGCTGGCAGCCAGTGAGTAAAGCAAGATGTCATCCATGACAAACGCTGCAGCACGACCGGTTTCAACCATCAGGAAAGCATCGGCGTGATCTTTGGCGGCCAAAATATTGATGCCCAGATTGCGCTCTGCATTTAACTCTGTGAGTTGTTTCAGGTTAGAAGTACCGGAAGTCGATACAACGGTCTTTCCCTTCAGATCATCTAGCTTAGCGATATTCGATGATTTTTTAGCCAGTATGCGATTGGCTGTCACGAACATCGTGGGCGCAAAAGAGACAACCTTTTCACGCTCAAAATTGTTGGTTGCGGAGTCGCATGACAAATCAATCGCACCGTTGGAAATCAAAGGGATACGGGTTGCAGATGTGACCGGTACCATTTTGACAGTCAGCGCTGTCAGACCCAGTTGCTTCTGAATGGCCGTTGCCGCTTTCATGCACAGATCAATGGAGTAACCCTGATAGGATTGCTTATCGTCAAGGTAAGAGAATGGAATGGACGAATCGCGTACACCTAACGTGATCGTGCCAGTATCCTTAATCTTTTTTAGCGTACCGGTCAGCTCTTGCGCTTGTGCAGCGCTGGCAATGACGCCAACACTGATGAGAGCGACGATTAACTTTGATACCTTCATAGCGACTCCTGAAAAAAATAAGTTTATAGTTTAACAAAATCAATACTACAGCAGCACAACTTCCCCAGGATATAACTAACTTCATATAACTATAGGCGGTTTATCCGTTTTACCGTTCTTATAGTTGGCCCTGTGCGCATTTTATTGCCTGTATTTTGGTCGCCGCGATCAATTTCCAACTTTATCGGAAGGAAAACGCAACGATTCTCTAAACAAGTACCCCATAGGCATTTTCAAATTGATATTATTTTTTGCTGGTATCGGGCTTAAAAACCATTTTTGATACAGCTTGGTTAACTCACCATCTTGGATGATCGATGCCATCTCGTGATCAACTAACGTTTTAAACGCAGGATCATCCTTGGGCAACATGATTGCGTAGGGCTCGGTACTTAACGGATCGCCAACTACATCATAGGCAGCGGGATTTTTTAATCCTGCACGCAAACCAAACAACAGCACATCATCCATCACAAAAGCGTCAACGCTTTTATCCTCAACCATCCGGAAAGAATCATCGTGCTCACGGCCCTCTAATACGACAATATTCAATGAGCGCACCTGACCACGATCGGTCAGCGTTTGCACGCTGGTCGTGCCCTTGGTCGATACTACTTTTTTATTTCGCAGATCTGGCCAGTTTTGAATACCGGAATCGGCTCTGACTATCATCCGCACCCCAGCGATAAAGTGCGCAATCGTGAACGCTACGTGTTTGCGTCGTTCTGCAGTATTGGTGGTGGAACCACACTCAAGATCGGCTTTGCCTGCCTCGATGGTCGGGATGCGCGTCGATGAAGTCACCGGCACATAGGCGATCGTCAGTTGCGGCAGCTTCAATTGTTGTTTGATACCCTCTGCAATTTTTAAACAAAGGTCAATCGAATAGCCGACCGGCTGCATATTGCGGTCAAGAAAAGAAAACGGTAATGAAGCATCACGATAGGCAATTGTGATCGTTTTGGTATCGCGAATTTTGCTCAATACGTCAGCATGCGCACTCACAGTGGCAAAGCTTGCCAATAGCAGGCCGCACAGCAAAGCCATGTTTTTTAAACGCACAGCTCCTATAGTGCGATCTGCAAATCGATGTGTAAATACAACCCCAATGCCAGCCGTGCTCTCCACCATCACCAAACACTCCCTTAAAAGATGCGCCGATATCGCCATTAATGTCTACAAAGCAATATTCAAGCCAGCCGTACCATCCATCACGATATCCTGCCAGGTTTCAAGTAAGACCGAAGAAAACGGCAAACGCCGATTCACTTCAGCGGTATGCGCGGCCTGCGTCGTCCAAACAGAGGACGACGCAAGCCGCGCATAGTAAACCGACGACTATAGCGTATCTTCCATCAAGGATACAAACCGCGCATTTCACGCGCTTGCAAGACGCGGGTGCACGCCATAATGAAGGCGGCGGTGCGCAAGGATACTTTTTTCTCTTCCGCCAGTTGCCATACTGAGCTGAAGGCTTCGCGCATGATGCGAGTGAGGCGCAGGTTGATTTCATCTTCGGTCCAGAAAAAGCTGGAGAAATCCTGCACCCATTCGAAATAACTCACGGTGACACCACCGGCATTGGCGATCACGTCGGGCACAATTAATACGCCCTTGTCGTGCAAAATATCGTCAGCTGCCGGTGTGGTCGGGCCATTTGCCCCTTCCAGAATGATCTTGGCGCGGATCGTCAGCGCAGTCTCTGCGTTGATTTGCTGCTCCAATGCCGCCGGGATCAGAATGTCGCAATCGGTTGCCCAGAATAGTGCACGGTCGGCGATTTCTTCGCCGCCTTTGAAACCGGCAACGCTGCCTGTTTGCAACACATACTCCTGCAACGCGGCAACATCCAGACCGCTTTCACGCACCACGGTACTCATATGATCCTGCACCGCGACAACCTTGGCCCCGGCTTCCGAAAACAAACGGGCGGCAATACCGCCGACGTTACCGAAACCCTGCACGGCAACGCGCGCGCCTTTCATCTCCAGGCCGCGTTTCACCGCCGCTTCACAACCGACCACAAATACGCCGCGGCCAGTCGCTTCACGACGTCCCAAACTACCGCCCAATGAAATTGGCTTGCCAGTGACGACGCCAGAGGCGGTGCTGCCTTGGTTCATGGAATAGGTATCCATCATCCACGCCATGATTTGTTCGTTGGTGTTCACGTCCGGTGCAGGGATATCTTTATTGGGGCCGATGATGATGTTGATTTCGCTGGTGTAGCGCCGCGTCATCCGTTGCAGCTCGCCCTGTGACAGCGTTTTTGGATCCACCCGAATGCCGCCTTTAGCACCGCCGTACGGCACGTTGACTGCTGCATTTTTAACCGTCATCCAGGCCGATAACGCCATGACTTCCGACAGTGTCACGTCTTGATGAAAACGCACACCGCCTTTGCCGGGTCCGCGCGACGTATTGTGCTGTACGCGGTAACCTTCAAAATGAGCGATGGTACCGTTGTCGCGTTCGATCGGGACATCGACGATCAGAATTCGCTTGGGCCGTTTCATGGTTTCGACCCAGCGCGCTAGTGAACCAAGATAGGGAGTAACGCGATCGATTTGTTCAAGATAATCGCCCCAAGGGCCAATACCGTGGGTCGATAAATAAGAAGGGACTTGATGTTCAATAGGCATGTTAAAACGCGCTCCGCAGGTTGCAATAAGTTAATTAACTAATGCAGGTAAGGCGTGATCGCCTCACCAATCTCGGCACGAATCGTAGAACATCGTCGCGCAGCAATTCCAATGCTTTGTTCGCATGTATCTATGCGAATTTTGCATGAGACATATTTTGCCGCGCACGCTATATATTTCTATGCGCCCCTACTTCTGCTTTTTGCGTTTACCGCCAACTCCCCGTTTTTCCTCTAGCGCCTGCTGCTGCAACAAGTAAGCCCACAACCGCGCCACCACCGGCTTGCCCGGTCTTTGCGCCGTCGGGCGCTCGCGATAAAGCCGGATTTCCATGACCGCCTCCCACTCTTGCCCGTTGTCGTCCACACGCGCCAATTGCTTTAACTTAACCTCTCGCGTGACAGCGGACTCGGGTAAAAAAGCGATGCCATGACCTTCCAGCGCCATCATTTTCAAGCCCTCCGCCATATCGGTTTCGTAGCGTTTCTCCAGATACAACGGTTTTTTTGAGTCAGCCAGAATCAACTCCACCATACGCCCAAGGTAGGCGTTACTGGTGTAAGACAAAAATGGCAAGGGAGCTGCGCTACTGCCCGGAAAAAGATAATCCGGCACGCCGGTTTTATTGCAATGCGCATACGCACGCAGCACTTCGCTGCCCAACGTCAGCATGTCGTAACGACCGGAATCAAGTTGTACCGGCTGGCGCGGATGGTGATAACACAGCAGCAGATCGCAGCCGCCATCCACCATCGCCATCACGGCATCGTGGACATTGAGCGCAATCAAGCGCGTGCTGAGTGGGCCGAAGTCGCTTTCGAGCAAACGTATCCAGCGCGGCATATACGTCAACGACAGCGTATGCGGCACGGCAAAATCGACCGTGCTCAATCCGGTGGGGCGCTTGCCGCGCATGAGCGCACGGGCATTATTAATCTGCCCGAGCATTTCCAACGCCTGCTCGTAAAATACCTCACCCGAAGGCGTCAACCGCGTCGGGTACGAAGTCCGATCAATCAGATCGGCACCAAGCCAGGCCTCCAGCGATTGAATCCGGCGCGAAAAAGCTGGCTGGGTGACGTGCCGCAGCTCGGCGGAACGGCTAAAACTATGCGTCTCGGCCAACGAAATAAAGTCTTCTAACCATTTGCTTTCCATGGCGCTATCGTGACGTGAGTCGCCGTGAGAGGGGGTGGCACAAACACAAAAAATAGGGGCACATGGATATCAATAGGGAATAAGAATCAAATGAACGAATGCATGCAAGAGCCGCCATCAAGCCTCAGCAAACGGCATCTGCGCAATCTCCGAAGGCGGGTCAATCTCCTCCGGATGCGCCTGCTGACGATCCCACATTTGTGCATACGCGCCTTTCGTTGCGAGTAATTGCCCATGCGTGCCGCGTTCGATAATCCGACCGTGATCGAGCACCAGAATCTGTTCTGCATCAGCAATCGTGGACAAGCGATGCGCGATCACCAGCGTGGTACGGTTTTTGGCAATTTCTTTTAGCTGGGCCTGGATTGCTTGCTCTGATTTAGAGTCCAGTGCAGAGGTCGCCTCATCAAAAATCAGCAAAGCCGGATTTTTTAGCAGCGTGCGCGCAATCGCTACCCGCTGCTTTTCGCCGCCGGAGAGTTTTAAACCGCGTTCGCCCACCATCGATGCATAACCGTCCGGTAGCGATGTAATGAAGTCATGGATGTGCGCCGCTTTTGCCGCGGCAACAATCTGCTCTCTGCTGGCACCCGGCATGCCGTAGGCAATGTTGTAGCCGATGCTGTCATTAAACAGCACTGTATCTTGCGGTACGATCCCGATCGCCTGACGTAATGAAGTCTGGGTAATATCGCGCAATTCCTGTCCATCAATCATGATTTTTCCGTGATCGATATCGTAGAAACGGAACAGCAATCGCGCCAGCGTCGATTTGCCGGAACCGCTATGCCCGACCACCGCAGTCGTGGTGCCAGCGGCGATCGTAAAGTCGACGTCAAACAGAATCTGACGGTTGCTTTCGTAACTAAAATCAACGTGCGAAAAACGGACTTGCGCACCGCTCGTCAATAACGGTGTTGCGTCAGGCCTGTCGGCAATTTCACGGTTCTCATCGAGCAGAGAAAACAGTCGCTCCATGTCGGCCAGACTTTGTTTGATTTCGCGATAAATCACGCCCAAAAAGTTAAGCGGAATATACAGTTGGATCATGAACGCATTCACCAGCACCAAGTCGCCCAGCGTCATCTTGCCGACGATCACACCTTGCGTTGCGCGCCATAAAATCAAGGTCACCGCGATGGCGATAATCAAAGACTGTCCGGTGTTGAGCAACGACAATGAGGTTTGCGATTTCACCGCTGCGGTCTCAAAGTCTTTCAGGCCGTCGTCATAGCGCTTGGCTTCGTAGGCTTCATTGCCAAAATATTTCACGGTCTCATAATTAATCAGTGAATCGATGGCTTTGGTATTGGCTTTGGAGTCGAGCGCATTCATGGTGCGCCGAAAATGTGTGCGCCATTCAGTGACGACGACCGTAAACCCAATGTAAGTCACCAGCGCCACCAAGGTGATGATCGAAAACCAGATGTCGTAATGAATGGCGAGATAACCCAGCACCATGGAAATCTCAACCAAAGTCGGCAAAATGCTAAACAAGGCGTACGACACCAGTGACGAAATACCCCGCGTTCCGCGTTCGATATCACGCGTCATGCCGCCGGTTTGGCGGTTGAGATGAAAACGTAACGAGAGCGCGTGCAAATGACGAAATACCTGCAAAGCAATGGTCCGCACCGCGCGTTGCGTCACGCGCGCGAAGACAAATTCGCGCAACTCGGTAAACAGCGTCGTACTCAGCCGTAACAAACCGTAGGCCACCAAAATACCAATCGGCAGCACCAGCATCGCCTGCGGATGCGTTGGTGTAATGGTCATGCTATCGATGAGACGCTTGAGGACTAGCGGTATCCCAACGTTGGCCATTTTTGCGCCAACCAAAAATAGCAGCGCCAGACAAACCCGCCATTTGTATGTCCACAAATAGGGAACCAGCGTCTTTAAGGTGACCCAGTCGCTGCGCTTGGGAACTGATCGGGCCGCAGCCTGCGCTGCTGGATTAGCAGTATCTTTTGAAGTGGAATAGTGACGCATGGTTAGTATCTTAGGAATAGTTTATGCTGAGAGTCTGCTAGAGACCAACCGACTATTGTAGCCCTTACGGATGAAAGAATTATCAAAAATGACTGATCAAAACAACACAACAAATCCGCATACGTTGCCGCTGGGGAAAATGCCGCAATTGCGGGTGATGCCGATGCCCAGCGACGCCAATGTGTACGGCGACGTTTTTGGCGGCTGGATCATGGCGCAAGTGGACATTGCCGGTTCGTTACCGGCCACCCGGCGCGCCAATGGCCGTGTGGCAACCATTGCGGTGAATTCATTCATTTTCAAAAACCCGGTCTTTGTCGGCGATTTATTGTCGTTTTATGCCGACATCGTCAAAGTCGGCAACACCTCTCTCACCGTCTATGTAGAAGTCTACGCCGAACGCAATCGCTTGCAGGCCGAGACCGTCAAAGTAACCGAGGCCACGCTGACCTACGTGGCGACGGATTCCAGCCGCAAACCCCGGCAGATTCCAGCGTTGCGCTAGAAACTGCTGGCAGCGCCTAACTCGGCCGAAATCGCCGCTGCAGCCTGCTTAACGATGGGGATGAGCGCCTGCATGCGTTTATGCGGCATGTAAGGCACGGTGCTGGAGACGCTGATCGCAGCGACGATGACATGGCTGGCATCGCGGATCGGGGCTGCGACACAGCGGATCGACGGCTCGTTATCTTCCAGATCGAAAGAAAAATCGCCTCTCGCATATTGTTGCATCTGCGCCAAGAATTCACTCCAAGTCGTATTTTTCAATAATTTTGTGCTATCGACAGCATGGGCCAACGTGCGCTTTTGATAGAGATCTTTCCAGTCCTCCTCACGCAACTCCAACATCATCGCTTTACCGACACCAGTGGTCGCAATCGGCATTCTGTGTCCGATACGGGAGCGCATTTCCAAGCCCTTCTTGCCGGAGATTTTGTCCAGATACAACACATCGTCGGCATCGCGGATGGCTAAATGAATCGTGTCATTCGATTGCTCGGCCAACGACTCCAGATATGGCCGCGCCACCACCGAGAGCGATACTTCTTCACGCGCCTGAAAACCCAGCTCAATCAATTTTGGACCCAACGCGTAACCTGTGTTGGCGGTAAAACGCAGATAGCACTCTTGCACCAGACAGCTGGCAAGACGATGCGTCGTGCTGCGCGTGGTGCCGACTGCTTCGGCGATTGCCATCAAATCACGCGCACCGGCCGCAACTGCCTGCACTACCGCCAATCCACGCATTAAGGTTTGCGTGCCGGTGGGGGTTGGTCCATTTTGTATCCCGTCAACTGCGGTTAGCGGTTTAATCATTGTTCAGATCCATATTGATAAATCAGTAGTACGTATTCTACACAAAATTAGATTTAATCCCATATATTGGTATTCAATTCCATATATTGACAATCCAAATATGAAGGTCTAGAGTGCGATAACTGAATAACAATGAAGACAACCATGATCCAAAAGGACTTACGCAAAATTGTTCCAACAAGGCAGACCGACGAAGACAGCACTTTAGTACGGCCAGGTGGGATAACGCCGCTGGAGCAGTTTTGCGTAAGTCCTACGCAATTAATTGCGCTCGACTGGGGCACCTCGTCCTTGCGCGCCTATCGCCTCGGGAACAATGGCGAGGTATTGGAGCTGCGCTCACTGCCTTGGGGCATCATGCATTTGCCGCTCGTCAGTGCCGATGATCAGCTTGCGCTTGGCGACAAGGCTGGCTTCGAACTGGCATTCAGGCTAGCGTGCGGCGACTGGTTGGCTACCACGCCACAAGCACCGATCATCGCCTGTGGCATGGTCGGCAGCATGCAAGGTTGGTGCGAAGCACCCTACTTGCCCACCCCCATCGCCATCAACAACATCGGCAACACCTTGCAAGCCGTACAAACAGCCGATGGATTCACGCTCCATATTGTGCCGGGCTTGATACAACATTCAGTCCTGCCCAACGTGATGCGCGGAGAAGAAACGCAGGTCATCGGGGCATTATCCATCAGCGCCGAACAACATCAAAAGCAAGTCGACGATGTCTTGGTCGGCTTGCCCGGCACGCACTCCAAATGGGTGCGCGTGCATCAACACAGTACCGAACCACGCATTCTGCATTTCGACACTTTCATGACTGGCGAGGTGTATGCCGCGCTGTGTGCGCATACTATTTTAGGTCGCACGATGCAGATGAGCGGTGACGCGGAGTCCGGCGCTGATGCGACCAATGCAGCGTTTTTACGCGGTCTGGAAGTCGCGCAAACGGTAGAAGGACGGGCTGGCGTGCTCTCCACCATTTTTAGCACGCGTACGCTGGGATTGACTGGCGTGCTCAATGGCGCAGGGCAGCGCGAATATCTGTCCGGACTATTAATCGGCCATGAAATCGCAGTCTTACGTGCGTCCCTTGAAGAGCAAGCGCATCCGCCCCGACAAATCATCCTGGTCGGTGAGGCAACCTTGTGCGCGCGCTACATGCAGGCGTTGGACGTGTATGAAATCGCGCACGCCGAAGTCGTCACGCAAGCGACTGAACGCGGTTTGTGGATGCTGGCGATGCAAGCCGGATTAATGACTGCGACCTCTTCGCCGACCGAATAACCGATACATCAACCTATTCAGAAAGAATTCCCATGTTAAAAAATGCAATGAGATCCTGCGGCATGATCGCGATTTTGCGCGGCGTGCTACCGGGTGAAGTCGCCGCTATCGGCTTGGCGCTGTACAACGCAGGATTCCGCATCATCGAAGTGCCATTAAATTCGCCTGAACCGTTTGAGAGCATCCGCATATTGCGCGCCACTCTGCCTGTCGATTGCGTCGTTGGCGCGGGGACCGTCCTCACTGCGGCGATGGTGGCTGAAGTCAAAAGTGTGGGCGGTGAAATCATCGTCATGCCGCACAGCGACGCTGCCGTCATCGGCGCGGCGAAGCAGGCTGGACTAGCTTGCGCGCCCGGCGTGGCGACTGTGACGGAAGCCTTCGCAGCATTGGCCGCTGGTGCCGACATCCTCAAAATGTTCCCTGCAGAGCAGCTCGGCGCATCGGTCGTGAAAGCATGGCGTGCCGTGATTCCGGCCAGTGTTGCGCTAGTTCCGGTCGGCGGCATTACGCCAGAAGGCATGGCCGCATTTATCGCGGCGGGCGCATCTGGATTCGGGCTCGGATCAGCCTTGTATAAGCCAGGTATGTCGGCCGAAGAGGTCGGCCAGAACGCAGAAAAATTCATCGCCGCATGGCGTGCCATAGCGTAATCAAAATACCAAAAAATAAGGAGATGCACGCATGAAAATCACAAAACTGACGACCTATATTGTCCCGCCACGCTGGTGCTTTCTGAAAATAGAAACCGACGAAGGCATCGTCGGATGGGGCGAGCCGGTGGTGGAAGGCCGCGCTCACAGTGTGGCCGCAGCCGTGGAAGAATTATCCGATTATCTGATCGGTAAAGATCCGCGCAATATTGAAGATCACTGGACCGTGTTGTATCGCGGCGGTTTTTATCGCGGCGGTGCAATCCACATGAGCGCGTTGGCTGGTATCGATCAGGCGTTATGGGATATCAAAGGTAAAGCGCTTGGCGTGTCGGTGAGCCAACTGCTGGGCGGCCCGGTACGCGACAGTATCAAGGTCTACTCCTGGATCGGCGGCGACCGGCCAGCCGACACGGCAGCAGCGGCTAAGGATGCGGTTGTACGCGGTTTTAGCGCTGTCAAAATGAATGGCACGGAAGAATTACAGTTTGTCGATTCGTATGAAAAAGTCGAACTGATGCTCGCCAATGTCGCCGCGGTGCGGGCAGCGGTCGGTCCGCATATCGGCATCGGCGTGGACTTCCACGGCCGGGTCCATAAGCCGATGGCAAAAATTCTGATCAAGGAACTTGAACAGTACAAACTGATGTTCATTGAAGAGCCTGTTCTGAGTGAAAACTACGAGGCACTCAAAGAATTAGCGCATCTGACCAGCACGCCGATTGCACTGGGCGAACGCTTGTATTCTCGCTGGGATTTCAAACGCATACTCAGCGAAGGCTATGTCGATATCATCCAGCCCGATGTCTCGCACGCTGGTGGTATTACTGAAACCCGCAAGATCGCTACCATGGCCGAGGCCTACGACGTTGCCGTGGCTCTGCATTGTCCACTAGGCCCCATCGCACTGGCGGCTTGCCTGCAAGTGGACGCGGTTTCCTACAACGCTTTCATTCAGGAACAAAGTTTGGGCATCCATTACAACGAGAGTAATGACTTGCTCGACTATGTCGTCGATCCTTCAGTATTTGCGTACAACGAGGGCTTTGTTACGATTCCGCAAGGACCGGGGCTGGGAATCGAAATCAATGAGGAATATGTGAAAGAGCGCGCCGCGCTTGGACACCGCTGGCGCAATCCGATCTGGCGTCACAAAGATGGCAGTTTTGCCGAATGGTGATGCCGTCCAGGTAACGCCGCAGGCCATAAAAAAATCCCTGATCATGCTGCACGCAGATCAGGGATTTTTTATGAGATAGCCTCAGGACAAAAACAAGGAGATTACGCCACCTGTTTTTGCACAACTTTTTCATCGCGCAACTCACGACGCAAAATCTTGCCGACGTTGGTTTTCGGTAGCTCATTGCGGAACTCAATATATTTAGGTCGCTTATAGCCGGTCAATTGTTCCCGGCAATAAGTCATCAATTGATCCGCCGTCAACGCCGGATCTTTGCGCACGACGAAAATTTTCACCGCTTCGCCAGCATGCTCGTCCGGCACACCAATGCAAGCCACTTCGAGCACGCCAGCATGCTCTGCCACCACGCCTTCGACTTCGTTCGGGTAAACATTAAAGCCAGAAACCAGAATCATGTCTTTCTTACGATCGACAATCTTGATGTAACCACGCTCGTCCATGACGCCAATATCGCCGGATTTGAAAAAGCCATCCGGCGTCATCACGAGTGCCGTGTCATCTGGACGATTCCAGTACCCCACCATTACCTGCGGCCCACGAATGGCAATTTCACCGGGCTGACCTAACGCCACCGGCATGCCTGCATCATCCAATATCATGATATCGGTCGATGGTATGGGCAGACCGATTGTGCCGGTGTAGGCCTTGATAATAGCGGGATTGGCGCAGGCAATCGGCGACGTTTCGGACAGTCCGTAACCTTCGATAATCGGGGAACCGGTGACCTTCATCCACTTCTCGGCAACCGCCTTTTGGACGGCCATACCGCCGCCCATACAGTTCCGATAACCGGAGAAATCGAGCTTGGAAAAGTCGGGATGATTCAGTAGCGCGTTATAGAGCGTATTAACCGCCGGGAATGTATTAATTTGATACTTGGATAACTCCTTAATCAGACCAGAAATATCGCGGGGATTAGGGATTAACAAATTGAGCGCACCAGCGCGCATACCGAATATGCAACAAACCGTCAAAGCAAAGATGTGATACAGCGGTAAGGCGCAGACAAAAACCAGTTGATCGATCTTAGGACCTTGATTGAGGCCTGGAGACAACCAGGCTTCAGCTTGCAATACATTCGCAATCAGATTCCGATGCGATAACGTCGCCCCCTTGGATACACCAGTCGTGCCACCCGTATATTGCAAAAAAGCAACGTCGTTTTGCGTCATGTCAACCGGCTTCAAAGAGAGCGACGACGCGTCTGACAGCATGGTATTGAACGGCGTTGATCCTGGCAGCGAAAAGACAGGCACCATTTTTTTGACATGCCGCACCACCAGATTGACGAGCAAACCTTTCGCTCCCATCAAGTCACCCATGCTGGCAACGACGATGTGTTTGATCTTGGTCCGCGCCACGACTTGCTGCAGCGTTGTAGCGAAATTTTCGAGAATGAAAATCGCTTCTGCACCGGAGTCGTTTAACTGATGCTCCAACTCACGCGGCGTATATAAAGGATTGACGTTAACCACGGTATACCCAGCGCGCAAAATGGCCGCGATCACAATCGGGTATTGCAAAACGTTAGGCATCATCACGGCGACCCGGGCACCTTTTTGCAGGCCTTTATTTTGCAACCATGCGCCAACTTTCTTCGACAACTGGTCAACCTCTGCGTAGGTCAGATATTTGCCCATGCAGACGTAGGCGTTGCGGGTCGAATACTTTTGAAAAGCCTCCTCCATCAAATGCACCAAAGAACGATACTGGGTGCAATCAATCTCGGCGGGAACGCCCTCGGGATACGATGTAAGCCAAAATTTATCCATGTTTTGCCTTTAGCCTCTAGTTGTTATTGATGCATCTTGTGATGGAATGATTCTCGAAGTCGGTCAAGACCTGACAAGAGATGATAATCGGATAAAAAAGCACGATTGTTTTATTCTACCGAGATGCTATCGGGCATAGCCCTCGCGAGCAAGCATTTTGACGTAATTTTTTCAGAAATTTCTTAATAAGAGGTCACTTACTTTTGAGCAACCAACATGCACACTTGGGTGGGCGTTGTCATTACGCATAAACATTCGGCTTAAGCATAGTCATACAATTGGGCGCAGCCGCTCATTACCGCGATGAATATTTACCGTTTTTTTACCGCATCGCCTCGACCTCAACCAAGACGTCATAAAACGTTGGCGCACGGCCCATATCGGTTAACCGTTGGCTAGTGAGTTCGTTGACGTTTTTACCGTCTGTCGCAAATTTTTTCCACCAAATTGACAGCCCCACGACCAAGCCGGGACGGGCCTTATCGGTGATCCTGACTTTGGCGTTAAAAGTGCCGCGATCATTAAAAATACGTACCATTTCGCCTGCAACAATCCCGCGTTCCAGAGCGTCAGTAGGATGCATATCGAGTCGCGGTTCACCTTCGGTATCGCGCAGACTTTGGACGTTGACAAAACTCGAATTAAGAAAATTTCGCGCTGGTGGAGAAATCATCGCCAAAGGATATTTGACCGCCAATGTCGGATTGCTGGCGACCGATTCATACGGCGCTATATACGTTGGCAATGGGTCTAGGCCATCGGCTTGCATAGTGGCGCTGAAGAACTCACACTTACCTGACGGGGTGGCAAAACCGCCGTGCGCAAATGGTGCATCAGGCACATTTAACTTCTGCCAGCCCTTTTGTTTTAAGACATCCCAATCAAAATGAATCGCACGCTCATTACGGCGATCAAAAGCTTGCGCGGCAATCGCGTCATCGCTTTCTTTAAAACAGTCTTCATCGAACCCCATGCGTGCGGCCAGCAAACGAAATATTTCGGTATTCGGCTTGGCCTCGCCTAACGGCGTAATCGCCGGATTATTCGCCAACATATAGAGATGACCATAGGCGGAATGGGCATCAACATGCTCAAGTTGCGTCGTCGCTGGCAGCAGGATATCGGCGTAATCGGCAGTATCGGTCTGGAAATGCTCTAACACAACGGTAAATAAATCTTCTCGGGCGAAGCCTTGGGCGACGGTCCGCGATTCTGGCGCGACGGCCACGGGGTTGGAATTATAGACAATGAGTGCGTCAATTTTTGGTCCGAAATCGGCGGACGTTTCGCGGTGTAAATCGTCTCCAATTGTGCTCATGTTGATTGTGCGCGGTGGCACATCGTGACGACTCAGCAAATCGGGACGCTGTAGGGCCTGGAAATTTTTAGGAAAGCTGTCTGAGACCGATAATTGCACCCCACCTGCAGGATGTCGCCATGCGCCCACCAGCGCTGGCAAGCAGGCAATATTACGCACCGCCATGCCGCCGCCACGGACCCGTTGCAAACCATAATTAATGCGGATAGCGACGCCATCTCCGGCAAG
Source organism: Glaciimonas sp. GG7 (assembly GCF_052976905.1). NCBI lineage: Bacteria > Pseudomonadati > Pseudomonadota > Betaproteobacteria > Burkholderiales > Oxalobacteraceae > Glaciimonas > Glaciimonas sp. GG7. The sequence continues at coordinate 27,676 of NZ_JBRIIQ010000013.1, forward strand.
CGCAGCAGCACCATAATCGCGGGCTAACTGGATGACTTGCTGCGCATTAATTCCACAAACTTCGGCGACGCGCTCTGGTGGCCATTCCAGTACGCGTTTTTGTAACGGATCGAAGCCGAACGTATGTTTGGCAATGTAGTCGTGGTCCAACAGATTCTCGGCAATCAAAACGTGCATCATGCCCAGTGCCAATGCAGCATCCGTGCCGGGCAGCAGAGCAATATGTTGATGGCATTTTTCCGCTGTCAGGGAGCGATACGGATCAATCGCAATCAATTTCGCACCGTTGCGTTTAGCTTCTTGCACGCGCATCCATAGATGCAGGTTAGACGCGATTGGATTGCCGCCCCAGATTAGGATCAGTTTAGCGTTCTGAAATTGTTCGAGATCCGTCCCCACCCTTGCCCCGACTGTATATTTGTAGCCGGTACCGCCAGCGGATGCGCAAATCGTACGGTCCAGCAGCGAAGCACCGAGCCGGTTGAAGAAGCGCATCGACATTGATTCGCTCTGCACCAGCCCCATCGTGCCAGCATAGCTGTAGGGCAATATTGCCTGTGGATCGCGCGCGGCAATCGCGCCCAGCCGGGTCGCTATCGTATCGAGCGCCTCATCCCAACTAATGCGCACGAATTTCCCTTCGCCTTTGGCCCCAACGCGTTTCTGCGGATGGAGCAGACGGTCTTTGTGATAAGTCCGCTCGGTATAACGCGACACTTTGGTACAAAGCACGCCAGCGGTACTTGGATGATCAGGATCGCCGCGCACTTCTGTTGCAACGCCGTCTTTGACGGTAACCAATAGCGCGCAGGTATCGGGGCAGTCGTGCGGGCAAGCCGCGCGGATAATGGTGGTGGTCATGATGATCCTGATTAAGGCTGGCGTAGTAAAAACGGGAGAGCATTACTTTAACAAACCTGAGCCTATATTACCGCCCTGCTTTGGCGTTATTTCGGAGTGCATTGAATGTCCGATCTGATACTGGAACACTGCGTGCCGGAGTAAAGGTAAGATACACAATTCACAGGCGTAACTAATGTCCGATTTTGCGCCCGATGACAGCTAATGATTCAGGAGAAAATGATGAAATTGATCGACCCGATTATTCAGTTCCATACTGAAATTCAGGCAATCCGCCACGACTTGCACGCGCATCCCGAGCTTTGCTATCAAGAGCAACGAACCGCCGACGTCGTCGCAGGGAAATTGGCCGAATGGCATATTCCGGTGATCCGCGGAATAGGCGTCACAGGCGTCGTTGGCATCATCAAAAAAGGTAACAGTGATCGTGCCATTGGCCTGCGTGCTGATATGGACGCGCTGCCAGTACAAGAAATAAATACCTTCACCCATGCATCTCAGCATACCGGCAAGATGCACGCTTGCGGACATGATGGTCACACCGCCATGCTACTTGGCGCTGCGCATCATTTATCTCTGCACGGCGATTTTGACGGCACGGTTTATCTGATTTTTCAACCGGCTGAAGAAGGCGGTGCGGGTGCCCAACGCATGATCGATGACGGATTATTTGAACAATGCCCGATGGAAGCTGTATTCGGCATGCATAACTGGCCAGGCATGCCCACAGGTAAATTCGGTGTCACGCCGGGACCGATGATGGCATCCAGCAATGAGTTTGAAGTCATTATCAAAGGTAAAGGCTCACATGCAGCCCAGCCCCACAAAAGCATCGATCCAGTCATGGTCGCCGTGCAACTAGCCCAAAGCTGGCAAACGATCGTCGCCCGTAATGTCAATCCCAATGACTCCGCGGTCCTGTCTATCACCCAGATTCATTCAGGCAGTGCCACCAACGTTATTCCTGATGAGGCAACATTAATCGGGACTGTCCGTACATTTTCTGTCGCCGTGCTCGATCTCATTGAGCAGCGTATGCGCGAGATTGCGCAACACACTGTGGCAGCATTTGGGGCGGAAGTTGATTTTCGTTTTCATCGAAATTATCCACCGCTGATCAATCATCCCAAAGAAACTGCTTTTGCCGTTTCGGTGATGCTGGCGATGTCAGGTACTGACAATGTGGACGCGACGGTTGAGCCGACAATGGGCGCAGAAGATTTCTCTTTTATGCTGCAACATAAACCCGGCTGCTACGTATTTTTGGGGAACGGCACTGGCGACCATCGTGATGGTGGTCATGGCATAGGTCCTTGCAACCTGCACAATGCCAGCTATGACTTTAATGATGCGTTACTGCCGATTGGTGGCAGTTATTGGGTAAATTTGGCGGAAGCGTATTTAAAATAGGCCGAATAGTTATTGTGGAGCTCAAAGAATTTTAATCGTGACTTGGATTTAAAACCCGGTAAGTTCGATGCATAATAGTAAAGTGTTTTTACACGCTATGCGTAGTGCTATTGTGGCTTATGGTGGAATGATTCGGTTGTCAGCATTGCCCGAAGGGACCAATGGCTATCCATGACAGTATGTCTGGAGTCTGACTTGATTACTTCTTTAGCTTTCTTAACTATTCTTGTCTTTTTTCGTCGAAAGTCTTTATGCACAAAAAACAAATGGGTTTTAAAGTACTGGCAATCGGATATTTATTAGCTAGCGCACATACAGCCCATGCGATCAATTACGCACCAGACTCAGCTTCTTTAGAATTGGGGACGGGCAATAAAAGCCAACTAGTACGCGTGGCTGCCCAGTGGGATTGGGGAAGTAAATGGTGGCAATCAAACGGCACGCACATCGGCGGTTATTGGGACTTGAGTTTGGCGCAGTTTCGAGAGAATCAATATGAAAACATAGTTAACCGGCATCAGACTTTGACTGATATTGGTTTCACTCCCGTATTTCGCTTTCAGAGCGACGATAAAAAAGGACTCTACGCGGAGGCAGGGATAGGCATCCATTTAATGTCTCATTTATACAATAACAATAGCCGACGTTTTTCAACCGCGTTCGAGTTCGGCGATCATCTGGGTGCTGGTTATGTGTTTAGTAACGGTATCGATATCGGACTGAAATTGCAGCACTTTTCGAACGGCAGCATCAAAAAACCAAATAGTGGCGCCAATTTTGCCGTGATACGCGCCGCTTATCACTTTTAAACGTTCTTAAAAGAGTTTTCTCAAGCTGACTCTCCATAGCCTGCGTGAATATGATTCGAATTGACTGGGACAGTCCAGCACACTTTTAACGATGTGCAGACACGGGCTGTCATAACGCTAAGGCGTTCAGGAAGTTCCTGAGACAGTCCGCCTCACTTTGATATGTTGTCCATCAAATATTCTAACGCATGGACTGCTTCGAGCTGGCCTTGGGTAAACAACGCAATCTAGCCGACCTGTTTCTTTGAATTCGAGGCTGGTTCTTAGCATATCAATGGATTTACCGCCCCATTGCTAAGTACCAGTACAAATGAAATTTCGCATAATTCCATCGGCCAAAGAATCCTTTATAGGCGTCACAAATTTACTGTTTTTAAGTGCATCGGAATGATCGCGCATGTCTCCAGCACCATCATTTCCTTGATACAAAATTTCTTTTGTCAAACGCATTGTTTTCGCCGCACAATTGTACTCAGTCAAGTCTTTATAAGATTTAAACGTTGGGAATCCAATATCTCCGGCATTTTTGCGCGGCTCTTGAAAGTTCCACATCGACCAGACTTGTTTAATACCATTTATTTCTTTAATTGAATCCTTATCTAACTTCAAGTTAGATGCATCGTTCTGACCAACAACCTCCCAGTCAGCCGCTTGAGCATTAAGAAAAATCATACTCAGTGCAAATAGAAGTACTATTTTTTTCATATATGGTTTCTCTTTAATCATCAACAGTCTAAATAGTCTAAATAGTCTTTAAGCTTATCGTAACTCACTTAAAACACGAATGATTTTACAAAGAAATACACATTTAAGAACCATGGATATATCCAAGCTACCGTGTAACGTGATCATCGTAAGCGTGACTCCAGCACCGTTCTTGACAGCCGTATCTGACTGACATCGTGTTTATTCAGATCGCGTGCGCAATAAATGGGCGACGTTCCACGGCAGCAATTCGTCAATCCGATTAATCGGATGATCAGCGATGTAGGTGAAGACATGACGTAAATAGGCTTGCGGATCAAGTCCGTTCATGCGGGCCGATCCGATAAGTGAGTACATGGCAGCCGCGCGCTCTCCGCCGCTGTCGCCCCCCAGAAATAAGAAGTTTTTACGCCCCAGGCAACCTCCTCGCAATGCATTCTCGGCGATATTGTTGTCGATTTCGGCGATGCCATCATCACAGTAATACACCAGGGCCTGCCACTGGTTGAGCATGTAATTGATCGCCTTGGTCGTATCTGACTGGGTCGAGAGCGTCAACAGCCGTTCGCGTAACCATTTCTCAAAGTGATCGAGTAGCGGACGGCTTTGTTGTTGTCGTATGCGTTGTCGTTCATCAGGAAGCTGACCGCGGATCTGCGCTTCAATCGCATAAAGCTCACCGATTCTGCGCAGCGCTTCGGTCGTTGTCGGTGTCGCTTTACGGACGTGCAGATCATGCATCTTTCGCCGGGCATGCGCCATGCAGGCGACTTCTTTGACGCGGCCATCGGTAAAGATTTTATCGTAGCCTGCAAATGCGTCCGCCTGCAGCACACCACTGAAACCTGCTGTGGTCTAATTTTTCCGGACACCTCAATGGGTGGATAATCCATCAACTGAGGAAATATAAATGTCAAAGCAACATAAGAATTACGACAGCAGCCTGAAGCTGGAAGTCGTGCGGATGATCAAAGAACAAGGCCTGAGTATTCAACATGTCAGCGCCAGTATGAACATAGGCACCACAGCAATTCGTCGTTGGGTAACGCAGTACGGCGCTGAGCAGAACGGCAAGCCGGGGATAGGATTACCGCTGACCTCCGAGCAGCAACGGATACGACAATTAGAAAACGATAATCGCCAACTTCGCCAGGATGTTGATATCTTAAAAAAAGCATCGGCCTTCTTTGCCCGGGAAATGAAATGAGCTATCAACTCATTCGTCAACTGCAAGAGAAGGCCTTCCCGGTAAAACACTGCTGCCGCGTCCTGAGCGTGAGTCGTTCTGGCTATTACGAGGCACAGCATCGTGCTGCTAAACCGGTTTTGTGTAAAACAAGCGTTCACCTGAAGGCTGCTTTTATGGCCAGCCATCAAAGCTATGGCAGTCGTCGGTTGGTCACCGCAATGAGGAATCAAGGCTTTGTGATCGGTCGCTACAAGATACGTAGCCTGATGCGCCGAGCCAGCTTAAAACCCGTTTGGAAACGTAAGTTTATCCACACAACAGACAGCAAACATAACTTGCCAGTAGCCGCTAATATCCTCAACCGGCAGTTCAATCCTGCTGCACCAGACTTGGCGTATGTCACTGATATTACCTACATCCGTACTGGTGCCGGGTGGCTGTATCTGGCCATCGTCCTGGATTTGTTCGCACGCAAAATAGTCGGTTGGGCGATGGCTCCGAGCATGCCAGCAGAACTGGTTTGTGCTGCTCTGAACATGGCGATTGCGCAACGACAACCAGCCTCCGGGCTAATTGTCCATTCCGATCGCGGCAGCCAATATGCCAGCCAGCTCTACCAGGGCCTTCTCGATGAACATGGCTTTGTTTGCAGTATGAGCCGCCGTGCAAACTGCTGGGACAATGCCGTTGCTGAACGCTTCTTCCTCAATCTCAAGATGGAACGCGTCTGGCAACGCCAATATGCCAACCACGCGGAGGCTAGCAAAGACATTACTGCTTACATTGTCGGGTTCTATAACACCGAGCGATTCAATTCAGTATTGGGAAATCTGTCGCCCGTCGCCTACGAGCGAAAAATGGCAGAAAAAAAACCTATTGTTGTGTCCGAAATTACTTGACCACCACACACATCCATTTCCGTCAGAGCGATTTTACGTCAACACCTTTGGTAGGAGCCGTATGCGGTAATGCTGCAAGTACGGATCTGTGCGGGGGCGGCTGGTAACAGCCGTCCCTACCGCGACCGCTGGAGTCACGCTTACGATGGCTGCAAGGTCATTCAAGAGGATGGTCGCTCTCTACGTGCAAAGCGCTGGTCGCCAAGCAAAAACCCTCCCAGATATCTCTGGGAGGGTTTTCTAATAAGAGCCTGACGATGACCTACTTTCACACTGGTTGCAGCACTATCATCGGCGCAAAGTCGTTTCACGGTCCTGTTCGGGATGGGAAGGGGTGGTACCAACTCGCTATGGTCATCAGGCATAAACTGTCGTGTCGAGTGTTCCCAATGGGGCAACACCAAACGCAATCTAGAAGAAGTAAAGTTTTGTATTACTGCAGTGCCTCCCAAGGGTGTGGAAGGCACTGCTGGGTATGATTGCACTTTTCAGGCAAACACATATCTCATTAGCTTACCTATAACCTGCTAAGGTTATAGGGACAAGCCGCACGGGCAATTAGTACTGGTTAGCTTAACGTATTACTACGCTTCCACACCCAGCCTATCAACGTCCTGGTCTCGAACGACCCTTTAGGGGAATCTAGTTCCCGGGAAATATCATCTCAAGGCAAGTTTCCCGCTTAGATGCTTTCAGCGGTTATCTCTTCCGAACTTAGCTACCCGGCAATGCCACTGGCGTGACAACCGGTACACCAGAGGTTCGTCCACTCCGGTCCTCTCGTACTAGGAGCAGCCCCCTTCAAATTTCCAACGCCCACGGCAGATAGGGACCAAACTGTCTCACGACGTTTTAAACCCAGCTCACGTACCACTTTAAATGGCGAACAGCCATACCCTTGGGACCGGCTACAGCCCCAGGATGTGATGAGCCGACATCGAGGTGCCAAACTCCCCCGTCGATATGAACTCTTGGGAGGAATCAGCCTGTTATCCCCAGAGTACCTTTTATCCGTTGAGCGATGGCCCTTCCATACAGAACCACCGGATCACTATGTCCTACTTTCGTACCTGCTCGACTTGTCAGTCTCGCAGTTAAGCACGCTTATGCCATTGCACTATTAGCACGATGTCCGACCGTACCTAGCGTACCTTCGAACTCCTCCGTTACACTTTAGGAGGAGACCGCCCCAGTCAAACTGCCTACCATGCACTGTCCCCGATCCGGATAACGGACCAAGGTTAGAATCTCAAACAAACCAGGGTGGTATTTCAAGGTTGGCTCCACGCAAACTAGCGTTCACGCTTCAAAGCCTCCCACCTATCCTACACAGATTGGTTCAAAATTCAATGCAAAGCTACAGTAAAGGTTCATGGGGTCTTTCCGTCTAGCCGCGGGTAGATTGCATCATCACAAACATTTCAACTTCGCTGAGTCTCGGGAGGAGACAGTGTGGCCATCGTTACTCCATTCGTGCAGGTCGGAACTTACCCGACAAGGAATTTCGCTACCTTAGGACCGTTATAGTTACGGCCGCCGTTTACTGGGACTTCAATCAAGAGCTTGCACCCCATCATTTAATCTTCCAGCACCGGGCAGGAGTCACACCATATACGTCCACTTTCGTGTTTGCATAGTGCTGTGTTTTTATTAAACAGTCGCAGCCACCTTTTTATTGCAGCCCTTTCACCCTTCTGGCGCAAGCCAGTCAAGCTACCGGGGCGTACCTTATCCCGAAGTTACGGTACAAATTTGCCGAGTTCCTTCTCCCGAGTTCTCTCAAGCGCCTTAGAATACTCATCTCGCCCACCTGTGTCGGTTTGCGGTACGGTCTCGTGTGACTGAAGCTTAGAGGCTTTTCTTGGAACCACTTCCAATTGCTTCGTGAATAAATTCACTCGTCTCAACCCCTTGAATTACGCTGCCGGATTTGCCTAACAGCCTTCTCTGAGCCAAAAACCGACTATTCCAACAGTCGGACAACCTTCCGCGATCCGTCCCCCCATCGCATCACACGACGGTGCAGGAATATTAACCTGCTTCCCATCAGCTACGCATCTCTGCCTCGCCTTAGGGGCCGACTCACCCTGCTCCGATGAACGTTGAACAGGAAACCTTGGGCTTACGGCGTGGAGGCTTTTCACCCCCATTATCGCTACTCATGTCAGCATTCGCACTTCTGATACCTCCAGCATCCTTTACAAGACACCTTCGCAGGCTTACAGAACGCTCTCCTACCATATCAATAAATTGATATCCGCAGCTTCGGTGACTGGCTTAGCCCCGTTACATCTTCCGCGCAGGACGACTCGATCAGTGAGCTATTACGCTTTCTTTAAAGGATGGCTGCTTCTAAGCCAACCTCCTGACTGTTTTAGCCTTCCCACTTCGTTTGCCACTTAGCCAATCTTTGGGACCTTAGCTGGCGGTCTGGGTTGTTTCCCTCTTGACGTCGGACGTTAGCACCCGGCGTCTGTCTCCCAAGCTCGCACTCATCGGTATTCGGAGTTTGCAATGGGTTGGTAAGTCGCAATGACCCCCTAGCCATAACAGTGCTCTACCCCCGATGGTGATACTTGAGGCACTACCTAAATAGTTTTCGGAGAGAACCAGCTATTTCCAAGTTTGTTTAGCCTTTCACCCCTACCCACAGCTCATCCCCTAATTTTTCAACATTAGTGGGTTCGGACCTCCAGTGCGTGTTACCGCACCTTCATCCTGGCCATGAGTAGATCACTTGGTTTCGGGTCTACACCCAGCGACTGAACGCCCTATTCGGACTCGATTTCTCTACGCCTTCCCTATACGGTTAAGCTTGCCACTGAATGTAAGTCGCTGACCCATTATACAAAAGGTACGCAGTCACGGAACAAGTCCGCTCCTACTGTTTGTATGCACACGGTTTCAGGATCTATTTCACTCCCCTTCCGGGGTTCTTTTCGCCTTTCCCTCACGGTACTGGTTCACTATCGGTCGATTACGAGTATTTAGCCTTGGAGGATGGTCCCCCCATGTTCAGACAGGATTACACGTGTCCCGCCCTACTTGTCGCACACTTAGTTCCACACCACCGATTTCATGTAAGGGGCTATCACCCTCTATGGCCACACTTTCCAGAGTGTTCCATTATCGCTGATGCTAAATCGTGCAGGCTGTTCCCATTTCGCTCGCCACTACTCTGGGAATCTCGGTTGATTTCTTTTCCTGTAGCTACTTAGATGTTTCAGTTCGCCACGTTCGCCTTGCACACCTATGTATTCAGTGTGCAATACCCATAAAGGGTGGGTTTCCCCATTCGGAAATCTGCGGATCAAAGCCTGTTTGCTGGCTCCCCGCAGCTTATCGCAAGCTACTACGTCCTTCATCGCCTGTAATCGCCAAGGCATCCACCATGTGCACTTATTCACTTGTCCCTATAACGTTAGCCTCTAATCGCGTTCACGATTAAAAACCGGTTATAGAATATTACTAATGAGTATTACTTTAGCGTTTGCCGTATCCAAAGCGTTTTCGCATTTGCCTACTTTCGTAGACTCTTTTGAGAACTCTTTAATACTTTTTGATTTGATACAATCATACCCATCCACAATGCTGTCGCATTGCGGACGAATCTTTACTTCTTCTAAATTGTTAAAGAACAAACAGCCAATGATCTTAAAAAGATCAAACCTAAATCGCTTCTCTATTTCACGCTACAACTCCGCGGAAATACTGACTTAGGTTTGATTTTTTACCTATCTACCCAGCGTTGCGCCAAGTAAAGTAAATGGTGGAGGCTAACGGGATCGAACCGATGACCCCCTGCTTGCAAAGCAGGTGCTCTCCCAGCTGAGCTAAGCCCCCCTATAAATCGTATCGTTATCAAGTAGGATTCTGGTGGGTCTGGTTGGGCTCGAACCAACGACCCCCGCGTTATCAACACGGTGCTCTAACCAACTGAGCTACAGACCCGTCCTGATTAGCAACTACCTAATGATGACTGTTCTTCTTATAACTAACATACCGATAAGTGTGGACGCTTAATGTCCGTACTAACTCTAGAAAGGAGGTGATCCAGCCGCACCTTCCGATACGGCTACCTTGTTACGACTTCACCCCAGTCACGAATCCCACCGTGGTAAGCGCCCTCCTTACGGTTAGGCTACCTACTTCTGGTGAAACCCGCTCCCATGGTGTGACGGGCGGTGTGTACAAGACCCGGGAACGTATTCACCGCGACATGCTGATCCGCGATTACTAGCGATTCCAACTTCATGTAGTCGAGTTGCAGACTACAATCCGGACTACGATACACTTTCTGGGATTAGCTCCCCCTCGCGGGTTGGCGGCCCTCTGTATGTACCATTGTATGACGTGTGAAGCCCTACCCATAAGGGCCATGAGGACTTGACGTCATCCCCACCTTCCTCCGGTTTGTCACCGGCAGTCTCATTAGAGTGCCCTTTCGTAGCAACTAATGACAAGGGTTGCGCTCGTTGCGGGACTTAACCCAACATCTCACGACACGAGCTGACGACAGCCATGCAGCACCTGTGTACTGGTTCTCTTTCGAGCACTCCCTCATCTCTGAAGGATTCCAGCCATGTCAAGGGTAGGTAAGGTTTTTCGCGTTGCATCGAATTAATCCACATCATCCACCGCTTGTGCGGGTCCCCGTCAATTCCTTTGAGTTTTAATCTTGCGACCGTACTCCCCAGGCGGTCTACTTCACGCGTTAGCTGCGTTACCAAGTCAATTAAGACCCGACAACTAGTAGACATCGTTTAGGGCGTGGACTACCAGGGTATCTAATCCTGTTTGCTCCCCACGCTTTCGTGCATGAGCGTCAGTGTTATCCCAGGGGGCTGCCTTCGCCATCGGTATTCCTCCACATCTCTACGCATTTCACTGCTACACGTGGAATTCTACCCCCCTCTGACACACTCTAGCCATGCAGTCACAAATGCCATTCCCAGGTTAAGCCCGGGGATTTCACACCTGTCTTACATAACCGCCTGCGCACGCTTTACGCCCAGTAATTCCGATTAACGCTTGCACCCTACGTATTACCGCGGCTGCTGGCACGTAGTTAGCCGGTGCTTATTCTTCAGGTACCGTCATTAGCCCAGGGTATTAGCCCAAACCGTTTCTTCCCTGACAAAAGAGCTTTACAACCCGAAGGCCTTCTTCACTCACGCGGCATTGCTGGATCAGGCTTGCGCCCATTGTCCAAAATTCCCCACTGCTGCCTCCCGTAGGAGTCTGGGCCGTGTCTCAGTCCCAGTGTGGCTGGTCGTCCTCTCAGACCAGCTACTGATCGATGCCTTGGTGAGCCTTTACCCCACCAACTAGCTAATCAGATATCGGCCGCTCTGATAACAAGAGGTTCTTGCGAATCCCCCTCTTTCCCCCGTAGGGCGTATGCGGTATTAGCTAATCTTTCGACTAGTTGTCCCCCATTACCAGGCACGTTCCGATATATTACTCACCCGTTCGCCACTCGTCAGCGGAGCAAGCTCCCTGTTACCGTTCGACTTGCATGTGTAAGGCATGCCGCCAGCGTTCAATCTGAGCCAGGATCAAACTCTTCAGTTTAATCTCTGTTTTGTGGCATTGCTGCCTAGCTGAACTTTTAACAGTCCTGCTATCGCTCACTCAAAATACTGACAGTCTGTTATCCATTGCTGAACAACATCCTATTTTTCTTCTTTTGTGAACATTTAATGTTTTAAGCTATACGCACATGACCGAAGTCATCTGCGCTGCACTTTCATTAAACGCCCACACTTATCGGCTGTTAATTGTTAAAGAACTGACCCTACTTTGCGTTACACCGAAGTGTTCGCAGCACTGACAAAGCGTTTTGTTCGTCAGCAGCAGAGAGATGAGATTATGTGGCGTTTCAAGCTTTGCGTCAACCTCTTTTTAAATCATTTTAATCAACTTTCTGATTAACAATCTAAAACTAAATCAACCTAACTTTCCCACTTAAAACACCCACTTTTACAATCTCGTTCCGCCTCCAATTTCGCACCAAAACCGCTTGCGCCGTTTCGTTTATTTCGCGTCCTTTTCAACAGAGGCCGAACTATAGCAACACATCCAACCACTAGCAAGCTGTTTTTAATATAAATTGAATTATCTTTTTTTATCCAAATCCCATCGCACAACAGACTCGCCGCTGACCGCTTTTTTCAGGCGCGGACGAAACGCATGGCCATAGATAATTTCAAATGTTAGCGGCAATTTTCCATCAGTCCTTCGTGTCGCCTCCAGGGCATCCACTAAGCGTTGCCATGCTGCTCTTCCGAGTAACCCGCGGCTACGCGTAGCTAAAGGATTGCCGCCGCAGGCCTTCGCATCAGCAAGTAGTTTCTCAACAGTATCGTAGGTCACGGTAATCGTTTCCATGTCCATGACCGGCGTTGCAAAGCCTGCGTTGACCAGCATATCGCCAAAATCATGCATATCAACGAAAGGTAATACATGCGGAGCATCATCGACTGCAGCAAAAGCGCCGCGAAGCTCCTTGATGGTATCCGGTCCAAAACAGGAAAACATCAATAATCCGTCAACACGCAATACACGCCGCCATTCAGCAAAAACACGATCCGGTTGCGGATGCCAATGCAATGCCAGATTTGACCAGACCAAATCAACGGCATCCCGCGCCAATGGTAGCGCCGCGAAGTCGCCGCAGAGCAGATCGGAGTCGAGTCCCTTACTCTTAATAGGCATCCACTTCTTGAGCAAGCGATTCACCGAGGACTGCGCCGCATTTTGTTGCTCTTGCGCTGCCGACAACATCCCATGCGACGCATCGAGTCCCATTATTCGTGCCTGCGCAAAACGTTGTTGCAATGTATATATATCAGGACCATTCCCACACCCTGCATCCAGCACACGCTGCGGCGCTATCTTTACTAGTGCTAAACGCTCATGCATTCGCGTCGAAATCTCGCGGCGTAAAAACTCGGATTCACGTACCCGTTCAGGCTGGGCGAACAATTCACGTACCCGATGCAAATCTATGGGCGCACTCAGATGGGTGTCGCTGGCAACGTCGGACGAAGGCATATTAGATAGAGAAGATGAGGATAAGATAGGCATTAAAATCAAACGATCAAAATGAAATGCGATAATCCGCTAGTTTACACCGTTGCCACATGCGCGATGCTGACATAGCGCTCCCTAACCAATATACCAATTCTCTTTATCATTCATGCGCATCCCCCTACTGCGCTGGTCGCAACAACTATCTGCACGCTTACTGACAGGCATTCCATCCTGCTGCGCGCTGTGCGGCCATATCGGTCGAGACGCCATTTGCACTCCATGCGATCAACAATATCTGTCGTATACAAGAGTCCGTTGCCAGCAGTGCGCCAATCCCTTACCCGCAATTGAAAGCAAAGCCGCTCCCCTATGCGGAGACTGCCTTAAGCAAGCGCGCGCTTTTGACGCCTCAATTGTCGCCATCGACTACGCACCACCAGCCGATCAACTCGTACTGGCATTAAAATTCGGCGCTCAACTTGCTCTGGCACCGATATTCGCCCGAAAGCTACGCGACGCCGTACTACAACGCCCAGCCATGGCCAATAATCTGCCCGACATACTGACGACCGTGCCACTTGGCCCTCGGCGGCTAGCCGAACGCGGCTTTAATCAAGCGCTGGAAATCGCCAAACCGCTCTCGCGTCTGCTCAACGTGCCGCTACAACCAACACTCATCAAGCGCCTGCACGACACCTTGCCACAAGCAAAACTATCCCCTCAGGATCGTCGCCAGAATTTACGCAAAGCATTCATTGTTCCCCCGCAAGCAATTGCCCATATTCGCGGCCGTCATGTCGGCGTAGTTGACGATGTCATGACCACCGCTGAAACACTCAATGAACTCGCTCGCACGCTTAAGCGTTTCGGGGCGGTGCGCGTCACCAATTTCGTCTTTGCACGGACATTACCTAAATAGAAGGAGAACAACGTTGTTTCACGTCGTATTAGTTGAGCCTGAAATCCCGCCGAACACCGGTAATATTATTCGCCTGTGCGCCAATACCGGCGCACAGCTGCACTTGATTGAGCCGCTCGGCTTCCCGCTGGATGACGCAAAAATGCGCCGCGCCGGACTGGACTATCACGACTACGCCAGTATGAAAGTGCATCCGAGTTGGCCCGCTTTCATAACGTCGATTGAAAATGAAGCCGGTTACAACCCAAGCCGGATGTTCGCAATGACCACCCACGGTAGTACGCCATTCGCCAGCATCGCGTTTGAGCCCGGCGACATATTCGTTTTCGGCTCCGAAACCCGCGGCCTCAATCCCGTCCTGCGCGAATCATTTCCGACCACACAACGCATCCGGCTACCGATGCGCCCCGACAATCGGAGTTTGAATCTCTCCAACACCGTCGCCGTCGTGGTCTATGAAGCCTGGCGTCAAAATGGCTTCGCCGGTGGCACTTAAGGATAAACATAAGCACAAACAGGAACATGAGGAGCTACTATTAGGGCGTTGACGTTGCAATTCGGAAACTTTATTGCTTCCTCAGCGTTCTATTTTTTGTATTTCAAAGCGTATTTAATCAAAGGATCATTATGTTTCCACGCATCACCGCTTCCCTTTTTGCACTGGCGTTTAGCGTATCGGCTTATGCTCACGATTACAAAATCGGTACACTTAAAGTCGATCATCCATATGCGCGCGCCACGGTTCCCGGTCAGCCTGCCGGCGGCGCTTATCTGAGCATACAAAATACGGGAAACGACACCGACAAACTCCTCAGCGCCACCTCACCCGCCGCAAAATCGGTCGAGATCCACGACATGAAGATGGAAGGTAATGTCATGAAAATGCGCGAAGTCGGAGAAGTAGAATTGCATCCGATGAGCACACTCGTCATGGCACCCGGCGGCGGTTATCACATCATGCTGATGGGGCTCACCAAGCCCCTCAAAGTGGGCGACAAATTTCCCATGACACTGACGTTTCAAAAAGCGGGGAAAATCGAAGTCTCTGTTAGTGTTGATGACTTAACAGCCAAGTCTGAAGCCCCGCATCAACACTAACAACCATCCAAACGCAAAAATGGACTAACTCAGTTAGTCCATTTTTTAATAGTCAGCCCGCAAACCCGCAATACTTCTGCCCCTCCAATCAAGAACCCTGACGGACCTTAGACAATAATTTGCTAGTCGACCGATCATGTTCAAAAGCAATCGCCACGACTTTACCGCCATACGCCAATACCGCCTGCCCCTCAGGAATCGCATCCATTTGGTAGTCCCCGCCTTTGACATACACGCCGGGCCGGCCTTCTTGCACCACTTCCAGCGCCGTATCTTCATCAAATTCCACTACCAGACTAACCGCCTCCAGCGCTGCCAACACCGCCATCCGATCCGCACAATTATTAATCGGCCGGATCGATTCGTGCTTGATCGATTCGTGCTTGTCCGTGGTACTCGGCATAGAACTACTGAGTCGGAGAC
>NZ_JBRIIQ010000014.1:0-24267 GCF_052976905.1 Glaciimonas sp. GG7
TCTCCGCATGCGCGACAACCTTGCTAATCCCGATAGTCGATCCTTCATGTGGCGCTTTGAGCATCAATGGCAGACCTAACACATCGGGCAACTGGCGTAACTCTTCGCTCGTCGCCGTGGCAGAATCGAGCACGAGAAAACGTGGCGTTGGCAAGCCTGCGCTTTGCCAGACATGCTTACTCATCACTTTATCCATCGCAATGGCGGAGGCCATGACGCCGGGGCCGGTATAGGGAATGCCCAACTGCTCCAACGCGCCCTGCATCGTGCCATCTTCACCGTACCGTCCGTGCAATGCGATGAAGACACGATCAAATTTTTCCTCAGCCAGTTCCGCCAGACTGCGCTCGGCCGGATCAAACAAATACGCATCGATGCCCTGGCTTTGCAGCGCCTTGACGACCCCGTTACCGGACATGATCGAGACTTCCCGCTCGGCCGAACGCCCGCCAAAGAGGACGCCTACTTTGCCAAATTGCGTGGTTATATTGTGCGTACTCATGTCTTCACTCATATCTTTGTTCACTTCATTAATCCAGTGCGGCCTGATTCACCAACTGCGCAGGCACACTACTAATGGAACCTGCGCCCATCGTCATAACAACGTCGCCGTCACGCACAATGTTGACAATCGCGGTGTGCATATCAGCAATATTTTCAACAAATACCAGTTCGCTCATACCTGCGACGCGCAACGCGTGGGACAAGGCGCGCCCATCAGCAGCCACGATGGGCGTTTCGCCAGCGGCGTACACCTCGGCTAACACCAGCACATCCACCGTCGACAAAACCTTGACGAAATCTTCGAACAAATCGCGTGTACGTGTGTAGCGATGCGGCTGAAACGCCAGCACTAAACGACGTCCCGGATAAGCACCGCGTGCAGCAGAAATCGTGGCCGCCGTTTCAACCGGGTGATGACCGTAATCGTCAACCAAAGCAAACGATCCGGCTGACTTCATATCGGTTGCGATGACGGGAATGTCACCGTAGCGGGTGAAGCGCCGACCAACGCCGTGAAACTCTGTCAAAGCCTTTTGAATCGCCGCGTCAGCGACGCCCAATTCACGCGCAATCGCCACTGCAGCGCAAGCGTTTTGCACGTTATGCATACCCGGCTGATTGAGGCTGATCGGCATGGCCGGATAGCCTTGTTGGACTACCGTAAATTGCATATGACCGGCGACTGCTTCGGCATCAATCGCCCGCACTTGCGCGTCTTCATGGAAGCCGTACGTCGTGATCTGCTTAGAAATCTGCGGCATGATGTCGCGCACATTGGCGTCATCCAGACACAGCACAGCCACACCATAAAAAGGCAGGCGCTGGGTGAATTCGACAAAAGCCTGCTTCAACTTACCGAAATCATGATCATACGTTTCCATATGATCGGCATCGATATTGGTAATGACCGACATCACCGGCGACAAATTCAGGAACGACGCATCGGACTCATCGGCCTCCACCACAATGAAATCGCCAGAACCCAATTTGGCATTTGCCCCTGCGCTCGTCAGTCGACCGCCGATAACAAACGTTGGATCCAAACCACCTTCTGCCAGGACACTGGCAACCAGACTGGTGGTCGTGGTTTTGCCATGCGTACCAGCAATCGCAATGCCGTGCTTGAGGCGCATCAACTCAGCCAACATCACCGCACGCGGCACGATGGGAATATGCTTTTCCCGGCCAGCGACAACTTCCGGATTATCTGCCTGCACGGCCGTCGAAGTGACAATCGCGTTGGCGTTCAGAATATTTTCCGCTGCATGACCCAAGGTCACTTTTGCCCCCAGCGCAGCCAGGCGACGGGTGGCAACATTGCTGCCGATATCGGAGCCGGAGACGGTATAGCCGAGGTTCAACAACACCTCAGCGATACCGCTCATTCCGGTGCCGCCGATGCCGACAAAATGGATATTTTTGACTTTATGCTTCATGACTGATCTTCCGAACTCGCTAACTCTTCGAGGACCTGCGCGATGGTTTGATTCGCATCGCGACGCCCGTTTTCATACGCCGCCTGTGCCAAAGACTGACAATCCTGCCGTGTCATGCCCGTCAACAATGCAGACAAGCGCTCTTTATTCAATTCACTTTGCGGCAAATAAATCGCCGCTTTTTTAGTCGCCATCCAGCGTGCGTTATCGCGCTGATGCGAAGTGGTCGAGGCTACAAACGGAATCAACACGCTAGCCACTCCCGCCGCCGTCAATTCAGAAACCGTAATCGCACCGGCACGGCAAACCACCAGATCGGCATCGGCATAACGACGCGGCATGTCATCGATAAACGCCACGATTTCTGCGTCAACGCCGGCGGCGGCATACGCTGCCTGCAACGCCGCAATATGCTGCTTGCCGGATTGATGCGTGACACTCGGCCGAGATTCTGTCGGGATCATTGCCAACGCGGCTGGCAAACAATCGTTGAGCGCCTTCGCACCCAAACTACCGCCTACGACCAGCAAACGTAACGGGCCGGTCCGACCGCTGTAACGCTGCTCCGGCAAGGGCAACTCGGTGATTTCTTTGCGCACCGGATTGCCCGTCACTTGCATCTTATCGGCCACAGCATCAGATGCTGCAGGCAAACCGAACAACACACGTTGGGCTAACGGGGCCAACACTTTATTCGACAACAGCAACGCGGCATCCGCATTAACCAACACCAGCGGGACACCGCGCAAACGCGCCATGACCCCGCCCGGCACCGTGACATAACCGCCCATGCCTAACACCACATCCGGTTTGCGCCGACCGAGAACGCTAAAGCAAGCAGGGAAACTCGCCAGCAAACGCCAGACCCCACGCAAGGAATGCGCCAGGCCTTTCCCGCGCAAACCCGAAAACGTGATGCGATCCATCTCAATGTTGTGACGCGGGACCAGATCGCCCTCCATTCCGTGCGTCGTGCCCAGCCAGGTGACTTGCCAGCCGCGTTGCCGCATGGTCTCGGCAATTGCAAGGCCGGGGAAAATATGACCGCCAGTACCAGCCGCCATAATCAACAATTTTTTCGTCGCTGTCATGAGCGGCCTCCGCGCATCATGACGCGATTCTCGTAATCGATACGCAACAAAATCGCCAGGCCGACACAGTTAATCAAAACCCCTGAACCGCCATAGCTCATCAGCGGCAAGGTCAGCCCCTTGGTCGGCAACAATCCCAAATTCACGCCCATGTTAATAAAGGTCTGCACGCCAATCCAGATGCCCATGCCTTTGGCAGTTAAGCCCGCAAATACCTGATCCATTGCGATGGCCTGACGGCCAATCTCAAAGGCGCGTTTAATGATCCAATAAAACATCAGCACCACTACCAACACGCCGACAAAGCCCAGTTCTTCACCGATGACGGCAAGTAAAAAGTCGGTATGTGCTTCCGGCAAATAGTGCAATTTCTCAACGCTGGCACCAAGACCGACACCGAATATTTCGCCACGGCCAAACGCAATCAATGAATGTGAAAGCTGGTAAGCCTTGCCCAATGCATTATCTTGATCCCACGGATTCAAATACGCGAAAATACGCTCGCGACGCCAGGGAGACAACCAGATCACCATCGAAAACATGACCGTTAGCATCGCCGTAATGCCGCCAAACCACACCCCGTTAATGCCGCCCAAAAATAGAATCCCCATCGCGATACAGACAATCACACCGAGTGCGCCAAGGTCCGGCTCCAACATCAGCAAGAGTCCGACCACTCCAACCGCCACCGTCATCGGCAAAAATCCCTTAGTCAGTTTGTGCATGACTTCTTGCTTACGCACGGTGTAATTGGCCGCGTATAAAACGATGAATAACTTCATCAATTCAGATGGCTGCAAATTGAAAACGCGGAACGATAACCAACGCTTAGCGCCATTGACGCCCTTACCCAAACCGGGCACCAATACCAAGGCCAGCAATACCAGCGTCATGACAAATAAATAGGGTGCCCACCGTTGCCAGGTAGCGATGCGAATACGAAAAGTAACCAGTCCGGCGACTATCGACACGCAGATAAATAGCGCTTGCCGCAACAAAAAAATATAGCTTTTATAGCTGGAATATTTAGGCGAATCCGGCAGCGCAATCGAGGCCGAATACACCATCACCAGCCCCAACAACATCAACAGCACGACTACCCACACCAACGGTTGGTCATACTCCATCATCTTGGAGCGCTGCACGCCGGACTGAATGCCATCGACGGAACGCATCCGTGGTTGCGGCTTGGCCGCAGCCTTATCGCTACTCCCAGAGAAGAATGGGAAAGCGAATTTCATAGACTGACCTCACCGCGTGAGAGCGCCAACTCACGTACTGCGGCGACGAATACTTCGGCGCGGTGAACATAATTTCTAAACATATCAAGACTGGCGCATGCCGGTGACAACAACACCGCATCGCCAGCATGGGCCAACTCGGTGGCACGTTGGACCGCTTCATCAAGGGTCGTGCAATCGACAATCTCAATCCCCGCTGCAAGCAAAGCGCTATTAACAGCATGGCGAATCGTGTCAGCATCGCGTCCGATCAGTATCAAGGCCCGACCATAGCGCGCCAATGGCTCTGCCAGCGGCGTAAAATCTTGGCCTTTACCTTCGCCGCCAGCGATGAGGACTAAACGATTCGGATTTGCGCCGCCATCCGGTCCGCGCCCCAAACCGTTGAGTGCGGCAACTGTCGCACCAACGTTGGTGCCTTTGCTGTCGTCGTAATACTCGACATTGTCGATACTGGCGATCAATTCGACGCGATGCGGCTCGCCGCGATAGTCGCGTAAGCCGTGCAATAGCGACGCAAATGGCAAGCCGATAGCGCGCCCTAACGCTAAAGCTGCCAGCGCATTGGTCGCGTTATGTTGGCCGCGAATGCGCAAGGCGTCGGCTGGCATTAAGCGATTAATGGTGATGGGTAAAACTTCAATTTGATGTTTCTTGCCGCGTTTTTTCTCGGACTCTTCTGCCACCTCGGCGGCTACTGCCAGCCATTGCATGCCGTTGTCATGCGTGAGGCCAAAACAATCTGCCAAATGCGGTTCGTCAACGCCAAAAGTAATATTTTGACCCTGCGTTGAATGCGCCAATTGCATCACCAGAGGATCGTCGCGGTTCAACACACGCGTGGTGTTGTCGCCAAAAATACGTGCTTTGTCGGCGACATAACCGGCCATGTCACCATGCCAGTCGAGATGATCCTGGGTCAGATTCAATACCGTGGCGGCATCGGCTTGCAAGCTGTAAGTCGTGTGCAACTGGAAGCTCGATAATTCCAACACCCACACCTGCGGCAACGCCTCGGCATCGAGCGCTACGCGCAACACATCGAGCGCCGCCGGGCTGATATTGCCCGCAACCTGCACCGTCAAACCGGCGCGCTGGCACAACAAGCCGGTCAGGCTGGTGACGGTCGTTTTGCCGTTGGTGCCGGTGATCGCAATGATTTTCGGGGAATATTCCTGCGTTTCACGCAGGGCAGCCAGTGCTTGCGCAAATAGTTCGATCTCGCCCCAGATCGGGATCTCGGCCAAGGCCGCTGCGGAAATGATTTTTTTCAACTCACGGGTCGGTGCCAGTCCCGGACTGACTGCAATAACATCTACTCCATCCAGAAGCGAGGGATTAAAAACATCATCAACGTTGCTATCACCACCACCAACAAATACAACATCGGGAATCGCCCCCTGCAATTGCGGTAAGCGTTCCGGCGCATGACGCGTATCGGCCACACGCAGCGTCGCACCGCAGCGCGCCAGCCACAAAGCCATTGCCAGTCCGGACTCACCCAAGCCCAGCACCAGAACATGTTTACCGAGGTAGTTCATTAACGCGATTACCTTAACTTCAATGTGGATAGTCCGAACAGCACGAGGATCATCGTGATGATCCAGAAACGGACGACTACTTGCGTTTCTTTCCAGCCTTTTTGTTCATAGTGATGATGCAACGGTGCCATCAGCAACACGCGACGGCCGACCCCGAAACGCTTCTTGGTGTATTTGAAATACAGTACCTGGATCATCACCGACAGGGTTTCAACGACAAAAATTCCACCCATGATGAAGAGCAATATTTCCTGCCGCACGATGACGGCGATGGTGCCTAACGCGCCGCCTAAGGCAAGCGCACCGACATCACCCATGAAGACCTGCGCGGGATAGGCGTTGTACCAAAGAAAAGCAAGTCCTGCGCCTGCCATTGCGCCACAGAAAATCAACAGCTCGCCTGCGCCTGGAATATGCGGAATCAACAAATATTTGGCAAAAGTGTAGTTACCGGTCAGGTATGCAAACAAGCCCAACGCTGCACCGACCAGCACTGTTGGCATAATCGCCAAACCATCCAGACCGTCGGTCAGATTAACGGCGTTGCTAGTACCGACGATGACAAAATAGGTCAACGCCATGAAACCCCACACGCCTAACGGATAACTGACTGTCTTGAAAAACGGCACGATCAAGTCCGCTTTTGGCGGCAAGCTCATACTGAAGCCGGACTCAATCCAGGTCACAAATAAATGCCAGACCTGCATATTGGTCGCGCCCGAGACCGAAAACGCCAGATAGATTGCCGCCACCACGCCGATCAGCGACTGGAAGAAAAACTTATCCCGCGAACGCATGCCGTTGGGGTCCCGGTAGACCACCTTGCGATAATCATCAAACCAACCAATCGCGCCAAACCCCAGCGTCACCAGCAGCACTATCCAGACAAACCGATTACTAAAATCGCTCCACAGCAAGGTCGAAATACCAATCGAGATCAGGATCAACACACCGCCCATGGTTGGCGTGCCGGTTTTAATTAAGTGCGTTTGCGGACCATCGGTACGTACTGCCTGTCCGACTTTCAGGCGCGCCAGCATGCGGATCACGGCGGGACCGGCGATGAGACCTATCGCCAATGCCGTGAGCGTCGCGAAGACCGCACGGAAAGTGAGAAAATTGAAAACGCGCAGAAAACTATAATCCTGCTGAAAATTTTGGGCTAACCAAAGCAACATTAATGCTTCTCCTGTGATGAATTTGGTAACGAACTATCGGTCCCGACAGCGCTCACCAGATGTAAAACCACGCGTTCCATTTGCATGAAGCGCGAGCCTTTTACCAGTACCGTCGTGTTGGTCGTCATGAAGGCGTCAACCGCAGCAATCAATGCCGCAATGTCGTTACAGTGTTGCGCTGGTGCGCCGAAGGCCGCGCTGGCGTCGCTTGCCAGCGCACCCAATGTGAGCAAGTCAGTAATGCCGCACTGACGCGCATAAGCGCCGATTTCCCGATGGAAGGCCGGGCCGTTATTGCCAACCTCGCCCATGTCGCCCAGCACCAGCAAACGCGGCGCGGCCGATTGGGCCAGCACGTCTATCGCCGCGCGTACCGAATCGGGATTGGCGTTGTAAGTGTCGTCGATCACTAACGCGCCTGCGTAACCAGGTTGTTGGCCCAGCTTGCGCTGGAGACGACCACTCACCGGCGCAAACGATTGCAAACCGTGTTGAATCGCCGCGACCTCAACTCCGATCGCCAACGTACAAGCAATTGCGGCCAGTGCATTGCGCACGTTGTGTTCGCCAGCGGCTTCAAGCCGGACTGCAAACACGTCCGTGGGCGTGATGACTTGTAAGTCACTGCCAAAGACGCTCGGCTCATATGTACAGCGTACATCCGCATCAGCGGACAAACCAAACGTGATGCAGCCGCCTTTGTTGGCGGCATAGCTGCGCCATAGCGCGGTGTAAGGATCATCGGCGGGAAATACGGCGATCCCGTCGGTTGACAGAGCGTTGATTACCGCGCCGTTTTCGATGGCGACGGCCTCGACGCTGGCCATGAATTCCTGGTGTTCGCGCTGCGCATTATTCACCAGTGCGACAGTCGGCGCGGCAATCGCTGCCAGCACAGCGATTTCGCCCGGATGATTCATGCCGAGCTCAATGACTGCGGCCTGATGCTGCGCATCCAACCGTTGCAGCGTCAGCGGTACGCCGATCTCGTTATTCAGGTTGCCGCGAGTCGACAAATAACTGTCGCTGCCGAACGCCGCGTTCAAAATGGCGGCGATCATTTCCTTAACCGTGGTTTTGCCATTGCTGCCGGTGACGGCAATTAAGGGCAAAGAAAATTGGCGACGCCAGCCGCTGGCAATCGCGCCTAGTGCTGCGCGAGTGTCCGTCACCACCAATGCCGGGACAGCGCAATTTTCTGGTAAACGCTCGACCACTAATGCACCGGGAGCCTGGGCCACAACCTGATCGAGAAAGTCATGCGCATCGAAACGCTCGCCGCGCAGGGCAACAAACAGATTACCGGCAACAACGGCACGGCTATCTGTCGTCAATCCATTGATCATGACGTTGGCCAGGCCGCCAACAATATTTGTCGGTTGCTGCGACGCCGCCAGCCACGATTGCAGATCGTTGAGTGAGGCCTTGATCATGCCGCCCCTCCCTTCATCGTTGCGCGCGAGGCCAGCGCCAATGCGGCGTGATCGGCATCCAAAAATGGCAATTTCTTTCCTTTTATTTCTTGATAAGTTTCGTGGCCCTTGCCAGCGAGCAGCACAACGTCGGCTTTTCCGGCCTTGCGCACTGCACGCAAAATCGCCGCAGCGCGGTCTTCCTGTGTCTGTACCGCAGTGGTTGACAATGCAGCTGACGGCATGCCAGCAAGGATCTGCGCAATGATCGCGCCCGGATCTTCGCTGCGTGGATTGTCGCTGGTGACGATGACGTGATCTGCCAACTCGGCAACTGCGCCCATTTGCGCACGCTTGCCCGGGTCGCGATCACCGCCACAGCCGAATACGCACCACAGCTCACCACCGCGTTGCTGCGCGACCTGACGCAACGTGGTTAATGTTTTTTCCAATGCATCCGGGGTGTGTGCATAGTCAATGACAACTAATGGTGCGTCTTGTCCGCCAAATTGCTCCATGCGACCCGGCACTGCTGTCAGACGCTCAATTGCATTGATCGCGGCATCCCACGCAATCCCTTTAGCCAGCAACACGCCCAGAATGCCCAGCACGTTACTGACGTTGAACTGACCCACTAAATGGGTTTTTATCTGGCTGTTACCGAATGGTGAATCCACATGAAAGACCGTGCCGCTAGCGTTGGTACGCACCGCCGTCGCATGCAGAATCGGAAACGCATCCAAGGCCGCAGCGCTCTCGATGGCGGTATCCGTCAATGCATAACCGATCAGCGCTGTCGAGCCGCCATGTTGTTGCAAATGACTGGCAAGACGCAGACCCATAGCATCGTCCAGATTGAGTACCGCGTGCTGCAAACCGGGCCAGTCAAACAGTGCGCGCTTAGCCGCTTCGTAGTTCGCCATATCACCGTGATAATCCAGATGATCGCGAGTGAGATTAGTAAATAAGGCGATGTCGATATGGATGCCGTTCAGACGACCTTGCTCCAGACCGATAGAGGACGCCTCAATCGCTAGCGCTTGCACGCCCGCCTGTTGCAATTGAACCAGTTCGTTCTGTAACAGAATCGCATCCGGCGTTGTGTATCCCGTGACCTTGAAATCAGCTGGCTGGCGCGGTGCAAAAACACCAACCCCTAGCGTGCCGATAACGCCGGTAGTCAGCCCCAATTGCGCCAATGCATGTCCTAGCCATTGCGTGCATGAGGTCTTGCCATTTGTACCGGTGACGGCGATGACGCTCATATCGCGGTCCGGGCATTGATAAAAATTGCTCGCTATCTGGCCCGCGATTTTTTTCAGTCCGACGACCGCCAGATGCGGGATATTTTTTGGAACCGGTTCAGGTAAGTTGGCGGCCTCGTAGACCACCGCAACAGCACCATTTTGCAGTGCCTGCGCTATGTATAGGCGGCCATCAGCGGTGTCGCCAGGATAGGCAAAAAATACGTCGCCAACACGCACTTTGCGCGAGTCTGAAACCAATGCGAAGGTCGGTTTCGTCTCTTTTGCAAACTCAGTTGCAATCTCAGTTGCAAGTTCGGTTGCAAGTTCGTGCAACCACCTCTGAATGGTCGCCAGCTCGGATACCTTCGTCTGCATCAGAAGCTCTCCTTCGGGCCATCGGTTGGAATAATGATGTCGGTAATATTTGAGTCAGGCGGAACATTTAATGTCCGCAATGCATTCGCCACCACATTTGCAAAAACTGGTGCGGCCGAATCGCCACCATAGCGGTAGGCCATGCTAGGCTCATCGAGCATGACCGCAATAATCAAACGCGGGTCCGAGGCCGGGGCGAAACCGACAAAGTCGGCAATATATTTTCTGACGTACTTACCGCCCTCAATTTTGTAAGCAGTGCCAGTTTTGCCGCCAACACGATAGCCGGGGACTTGCGCTTTCGGTGCGGTGCCGCCGGGTGCGGTCACTCTTTCGAGCATGGCCCGCATGGTTAAAGCAGTTTTTTCTGAGATAACGCGTTGGCCTACCGGTGGCGTTGTTACTTTTTGAAATGACAATGGGATCAGATCGCCGTTGCGCGCAAAAATGGTATAGGCGTGGGCCATTTGAATGAGCGACACGGAGATTCCGTGGCCGTAGCTCATTGTTGCCTGCTCAATCGGACGCCATGATTTGAATGGCCGGACACGACCGGCCACAGCGCCCGGAAAGCCAAACTTCGGTTGTTGCCCAAGGCCAACGGTGGTGAACATTTCCCACATTTCTTCGGGCGGCATTTGCAACGCAATCTTGGCGGTGCCGAGATTGGATGACTTCTGAATGATTTGCGCGACACTCATTGTGATCAATCCATGAGGATGCGAGTCGCCGATGGTGGCGGTACCTATCTTCATTTTATCGGGGATCTGAAAGGTCGTAGACGGTTGGATACGATTGGTGTCCAGCGCCAATGCAACAGTAAACGGTTTTAGCGTGGATCCCGGCTCAAAGGTATCTGTCATCACGCGGTTACGCAATTGCGCACCGGTGAGGATCGAGCGGTCATTGGGGTTATAGCTAGGCAGATTAGCCAGTGCCAGCACTTCACCGCTTTTAGCGTCAACCACCACGATACCGCCAGCTTTGGCATTACTCTTGTCGACCATCTCTTTGAGCTGGGTAAAGGCAATATATTGAATCTTGCTATCAATTGATAGCGCCAGATCATGGCCGTCATGCGGCTCTTTGACTGCTTCGATATCTTCAACGATGTGGCCGAGACGATCTTTAATCACGCGCCGACTACCGGTCGTTCCCGCCAGCGATTTTTGCTGCGACAGCTCCATACCATCCTGACCTGCATCTTCGATATTGGTAAAACCAACGACGTGCGCCGCAACCTCGCCCTCAGGGTAAAACCGCTTGTATTCAGGGCGCGTTTCAATACCGGCAATTTTCAGTTTAGCGATCTCATCCGTGGCGTCTTTTTCGACTTGCCGTTTCAGGTAGACAAAACTACGGTCGGAATTGAGTTTTTTTGCCAACTCAGCATCTGTCATATCAAGCAGTTTGGCTAGCGCCTGTAATTTTTCTTTTGGCTCAGCCTGGACATCTTCGGGAATTGCCCAGACGGCCTTCACAGGAACGGAGGATGCCAATACCTGACCGTT
The DNA here is from genome assembly GCF_052976905.1 of Glaciimonas sp. GG7. NCBI lineage: Bacteria > Pseudomonadati > Pseudomonadota > Betaproteobacteria > Burkholderiales > Oxalobacteraceae > Glaciimonas > Glaciimonas sp. GG7. Next base: position 11,537 of record NZ_JBRIIQ010000014.1, read on the forward strand.
GCGGTCGGTAATCTTGCCCCGTGTTGCGGGCAACTCCAAGGTGCGGGCGTAGCGCGAAGCGCCCTGCTTTTGCAAAAACTCGGTAGACATCCCCTGAAGCCACAGCGCCCTCACCACCAATGCCAGAAATGCCGCAAACAGCATAAAGAGCACGATGCGTGAGCGCCATGCCGGAAGTTTGACTTTTAATACAGGGCTGGCGGAAAAAGGCACGCCCTTAGAGGCCGCAGTACGTGGCGGGTTGCGCGTCATTTGCCCCCCATCGTCAGATACTGGGTGCGTTGCGGGGTCAATGGGACCATATTCAGGTCACGCCGCGCGCTGGCTTCAATTCTTGCGTTTTTGCCTAGCGTCGATTGATCGAGTTGCAATTGCGACCACTCAATATCGAGTTGTCGCGCCTGACTTTGCGCACGGCCTAGCTCAATGAATAACTGGCGTGCCTTATATTGGGAGTTGACCAGCGCCAGTGCACACAGGACAAGTATCAGCGTCAACAAGGCGTTGATACGACCAATCATGACTGCGCTCCGGACGAAGTCGCTTTTGGTGCATCGGCTAAACGCTCACCGACGCGCATGATCGCAGAACGTGCACGTGGATTGGCGGCAACTTCGGCATCCGAAGGCTTTATCCGAGATATCAGCTTTAATTGTGGTTGCGGCAAATCGATTGCACGTATGGGCAGGCGACGGTCAGGCTGCGGCACCTTGGCTTTGGAAGCCATGTACTGCTTGACGATGCGATCTTCAAGTGAATGAAAACTGATCACGACCAATCTCCCCTGCAAAGACATCTGTGCGAATGCCTGATCTAAGACTATTTCGAGTTCTTCAAGCTCTTTATTGATGTAAATCCGTATAGCTTGAAATGTGCGAGTGGCCGGGTCTTTACCTTTCTCGCGGGTTTTGACAGCGTTTGCCACGATCGCGGCAAGCTGTCGTGTGGTTGAAATTGGCTGGACTGCGCGGCCAGCAACAATCGCCTTTGCAATCTGAACAGCAAACCGTTCTTCCCCATATTCTTTTACTACCTTTCCGATTGTTTGTTCATCTGCTATCGCCAGCCATGCTGCAGCCGACATACCGCGCGTGGTATCCATGCGCATATCGAGCGGACCATCGGCGCGAAAACTAAAGCCCCGGCTGGCGTCATCGACTTGCGGCGATGAAATCCCTAAATCGAGCAACACGCCATCTACTTGCGTAATGTGGCGTTCTTGCAAAGCCTCTGCCATCGTTGCAAAACTGTCATGCACGATCTCAAAACGTGGATCGGTGATCGTCTGTGCGGTCGCAATGGCTTGCGGGTCTTTATCAAAGGCAATCAGACGACCACGGGGCCCGAGGCTTGCTAACATTTTTCGACTATGTCCACCGCGGCCGAATGTGCCGTCGACATAAATGCCGTCTACCCGAACGCCGGTGATGTTTAATGCCTCTACAGCCTCATCCAGCAACACCGTGCGGTGCTGGAATTCGGGCACCGATTGTTCAGTCATCTTGGCGCCGTCAGAAGGAAAAGTTACTTAATACATCGGGCATGCCAGCCGCAACTGCTTGCGACTCGCTTTCAGCCAATTTGGCTGCATCCCATATCTCGAAATGACTCCCCATTCCTAACAGCATTACTTCGCGAGACAGGCCAACGGCGACGCGCAATTCGGGAGCGATCAAAATCCGCCCGGCAGAATCGAGTTCAACATCAGAGGCATTTCCAAGAAAAATACGTTGCCAGGCACGCGCTGACATAGGCCATGCCGCGATTTGCTCGCGATGGCTTTCCCATGTCGGACGGGGGAACAGCAGCAGACAGCCATGCGGGTGCTTGGTGAGGGTCAGACGGCCCTCACACTGAACGGTCAGCGCGTCACGATGCTTGGATGGGACTGACATCCGTCCTTTTGCATCGAGGTTTAATGCTGACGCGCCCTGAAACACCGCAGACTCCTGATTTTGAATGATGTGAATAGCAAGAAAAGTGCTTTTGCAACAAGAAAAAATGCCCCACAAAAAAACACTTTTTCACACTAGCACCCACTTTAGAGGATGCACTATCGGCGGTCAAGCCATTTAGGTCATGTGAATTGCAACTTTTTGTGTAAAGTCAATGACTTAGCGCACTTTTATCAACCAAGTCGAGGAATGGATGAAAAGTAAATACCTTGATAAATGAAGGACTTACCAAAGACTATAAAAGTTGCGCATGAGCTATACACATGTGTTTTGCGACGTTTTCATGTCGCAAAATCACGCAATTTATTTAGTTTTCGCAGAGGAAAATTCGGATTTAGGCAACAGATGGATGCGTGCAAAGACAGGAATCGTACGGACCGGATTTGAGCGATGGCGTCTCAGGGCTTCATTCGACGAATCTAAGAAGCCTGTCGGACTTCATTTCGCATTTATATTAAACGGCCGCCTTTAACGCGCAAGCCCTTTTTGGCAAGCGCAGGAGCAAGCGCGGCCAAGGTAGCCAATGCGTCACCGCTATGCGCATGACAGATCGCAACCGCCAATGCATCGGCAGCGTCGGTCCCGGGCAGGCCCGGCAAAGATAACAGGCGCTGGACCATGTCTTGCACCTGCTGCTTTTGTGCTTTGCCATGGCCGGCAACAGCTTGCTTGATCTGCAATGCCGTGTATTCCGCTACCGGCAAATCGGCACTCACCAGAGCGCAAATCGCAGCGCCTCGGGCTTGACCAAGCAATAGCGTGGATTGGGGGTTGACGTTGACGAATACGATTTCGATGGCTGAGCAATCTGGCGAATACGTCCGCACTACTTCTGAGACGCTACTCAAAATCACTTTCAGGCGTTGCGGCAATGCAGCGTCTGGCGTTTTGATGGTACCGGAGGCAACATAGATCAGTTTATGACCTTGCTTGTCAATCACGCCAAAGCCAGTGGTACGCAAACCGGGATCGATACCGAGGATTCTCATAAACAAATGATGCCATCGGCCATAGCTATGGCCGATGGCATACTTATTAAATACGTCAAATTAATCAATGACGGAAATGACGAATACCCGTCAACAACATCACAATCCCATGCTCATCAGCCGCATCAATGACTTCTTGATCCCGCATCGAGCCGCCCGGCTGAATGACGCACGTAGCACCTGCGTTGACAACGACATCCAAACCGTCCCGAAACGGGAAAAATGCGTCCGAAGCGACCGCCGAACCGGCTAGCACCAAACCAGCGTTTTGCGCCTTGATCGATGCGATGCGTGCGGAATCGACGCGGCTCATCTGACCTGCTCCGACGCCCAATGTCATCCCATTGCCGCAGAAGACAATCGCGTTTGACTTGACGAACTTGGCCACGCGCCAGGCAAACATAAGGTCTTGCAATTGCTGCGGGGTGGGTTGTTTTTTACTCGCAACGGTGATTTCAGCCAGTGCGACATTTTTAGCGTCGGGGGCCTGCACCAATAAGCCGCCGCCTACCCGTTTGAAATCGTAGGTATTGCGGCCATTACCGAGGGCGATTTCCAGCACGCGAACGTTTTGTTTGGCGGCAAAAATTTGCTTGGCTTGCTCAGAGAATGCAGGCGCAATCACGACTTCAACAAATTGCTTGGCAACGGCTTGGGCAGTAGTGCCATCGACTTCATGGTTGAAGGCAATGATGCCGCCGAAAGCCGAAGTCGGGTCGGTTTGCAATGCCTTGCTATAGGCTTCCAACGCAGTGGCCCCTACCGCGACGCCGCAGGGATTGGCATGCTTGACGATGACGCAGGCGGTTTCATCGAAGGTTTTGACGCACTCCCATGCCGCGTCAGCGTCGGCGATATTGTTGTAAGACAGCTCTTTTCCTTGCAACTGGCGGTAATTCGCCAATGCACCCGCGATGGGATTGAGGTCGCGGTAAAAGGCAGCCGATTGATGCGGATTTTCTCCGTAGCGCATTTCTTGTACTTTTTCGAAATGCACATTGAGCGTGGTGGGATAAGCGCTGCGTGTTGCGTGCTGCTTGTCTTCACCCAGAGAAGTGAAATAGTTAGTGATAGCGCCATCGTATTGCGCGGTGTGGGCGAATACTTTCTTGGCCAAGGCAAATTTGGTCTCGTAAGAGGCTTCACCCTGACTTGCCTTCAATTCGGCGAGCACTTTGGCGTAATCAGATGGGTCGCACAGCACGATCACGTCTTTGTGATTTTTAGCCGACGAACGCAGCATTGCGGGGCCGCCAATATCGATGTTTTCGATCGCATCTTCCAATGAACATTGTTCTTTGGCGATGGTTTCCTGAAATGGATACAGATTCACCACGACCATATCGATAAGGGGAATGTGATGCTGCGCCAACGCGCTCATGTGCTCGGGAAAATCCCGACGCGCCAAAATCCCGCCGTGGACTTTCGGGTGCAATGTTTTTACGCGCCCATCCAGCATTTCAGGAAAGCCCGTGTAATCCGCCACCTCGGTGACATTGATGTCGTTGTCGGCAAGCAACCTGGCGGTACCGCCCGTTGACAGAATATTGACGCCCAAGGCGACCAGCTCGCGGGAAAATTCGACAATACCAGTCTTGTCGGAGACGGATATAAGGGCTTGTTTAATCATGATGGAGACTCGGGAAATGGAGGATTACTGATGGAGTGGATAGTGTGTGTGCATGAACAATCAAACTAGCAACAAAATGTGCGTGGAACGCTTTGGTGCGCCGCCGATAGCCTTTTGTCGAGCGCACCAGACTGTTGAGCCCGATGCACCCCTTCGTTCGAGATACTGAAATTACAACAAACCGTGCTGTTGCAATTTCTTACGCAATGTATTGCGATTAATTCCCAGCATCTCAGCCGCTTGCGACTGATTACCTTCGGCGCGCGCGATGACGGCTTCGAGTACCGGCTTTTCAACCGTGGAAATCACCATTTCGTACACGTTCGATGGTGGCTGCTCGCCCAAATCCTTAAAGTACTTTTCAAGGCTTTTCTTGACGACATCCTGAATACTTTCTTTGCTCATTCTCTACTTTACTATTTTTGCTAACGTTATTTGCTGGATCAAAAGCAAGAATTCTGGCGCAATCTGGCGCTCTGTTTTAAGTTCTGGCTTGCGTTAATCAATCTTTTTTAAAGGGTAGTCAGCAGCATTTTTAGCCACTTTCGATGATACTTTTCAAATACAAGAATCTACTGGATTCATTACCTATTTGATCACTTTCATCTCAAGCAGCTAGCGCCGCAATGAGTCCGTATTGTAACCGTTCGCCATGCGCAAACTGCATTTCAAAAAAGCTATTTACGGCAGCGAGTTGTTGATCACAATCGTCCAACAGATTCATGCGTTGTCGAAATTCCTCGCCGCCGGGCAGATCGCGGACATACCAACCAATATGCTTGCGCGCGGTGCGCACACCTAAATATGCACCATAAAACGCATAATGTGCACGCAAATGCTCACTCATCAAATGCTGTACTTCAGTCACTAACGGAGCTGGCAAATACCTGCCTGTGCGCAAAAAATGGTCGATTTCACGGAATATCCAGGGACGCCCTTGCGCGGCACGACCAATCATGATCGCGTCGGCCTTGGTGAACTCCAGCACTTGTCGCGCTTTTTCCGGGGTCGTAATGTCCCCATTTGCAACCACCGGAATCGACACCGCCGCCTTGACCGCTGCAATGGTGTCGTATTCAGCCTCACCGCGATACGCGTCGGCACGGGTGCGCCCGTGCAGAGTCAGCATGGCGATCCCGCTGGCTTCTGCCAGCCGGGCGATATTGAGTGCGTTTTTATTGAGACGATCCCATCCGGTGCGAAACTTCAATGTCACCGGGACATTCACGGCTGCCACGACCGTCTCCAGAATGCGTGCCACCAGTTGCTCATCTTGCAACAGGGCCGAGCCACACCAGCTATTGCAGACTTTTTTTACCGGGCACCCCATGTTGATGTCGATGATTTGCGCGCCATGATCAACGTTGTACTTCGCGCACTCGGCCAACATGACCGGATCAGCACCAGCGATCTGCACCGCCCGCGGGGCCATTTCACCATCGTGATTGATGCGGCGCGAGGTTTTTTCGGTTTTCCATAGGCGCGGATTAGAGGCCGCCATCTCTGAGACGGCGTAGCCGGCTCCCAACTCTTTACAAAGTTGCCGGAAAGGTCGATCTGTGACACCAGCCATCGGTGCCACAAAGACATTATTGCGGAGTAAATAAGGGCCAATATTCACGGCTATGGGGAGAGCGTAGGGTGCACTTAATTAAAAAATTTCGGGGAGAGGGGGCGTATTTTATCGCGAATAAGCGCGCTCGACGCAGCCAGCACTACTAGCGGTCAACTTCGTCCAACGCAGCGCCTTGCAGATGCGCAACATCACCCCATGCGATGAGCCTTAATTGCACACCATCCCAAGTCAGGCGATTAATACTGGCATTCAAAATATCGAAAGTACGCGTCTGTGTCACAGTCATCTTGTTAGCATGCCGATAAATGCAATCGAGCACCCCGCCATGGCTGACAATCGCGATCCGGCGGTGGCGGGTATTGGCAAGGATCCGTTGCACAGCATCAATGGCGCGCACTGAGAACTCGTTAAGCGTCTCCGCGATATTGATACCCGGCGGATACCGCACATCGGGCTCACGCGTATTGAGTGCTGCGAAAGCCAGCGGAAAACGCTCAGCAATCTCATTGCGACGCAGTCCCTCCATGACGCCATAACAGCGTTCCCGCAAACCGAGGTCAATTTGCAGCGTCAAACTGTTTGCCAGCGCCAGCGGTGCAGCGGTTTGTCGGGCGCGTTGCAAGTCGCTGGAAAAAACAGCATCCAGCGGGGTCTGGGCTAACGATGCGCTCAACGCCTGCGCTTGACGTTCGCCTTCTACATTCAAGGCGATATCAAGATGGCCTTGCAGGCGTTTTTCTTTATTCCAATCGGTTTCACCGTGACGAATCAAGAAAATTTCTGTGGTGTGCATGGGCTGAGGCACTGCCATTACGGCTGGCGCAATAAAGGATTTAACGTGTAAGTTCCAGTAATCGCAGCCTGATCGACGATATGGCCCTGCATCGCAGCGAATACTTCCTGGCCGGACAATTTCCCATGCACTGGCAAACGGGCAATATCGAGCGCGTACAGCGTAAATACATAGCGATGCACAATCGCATCATTCCAGGGCGGACACGGGCCGTCGTAGCCGAAATAGTCGCCACTCATATCGGCGTCTCCCGCAAACCAGCCTGTGTAATCATTTAAGCCGTGGCGCGTACCGGCAATGGGGTTATCGCCGATGTCAGGGCCTGCTTTTCCGCGTGCGGTCACACCAGCACTGAATGCCGCTGCGGCAATAGCACCATCCCGGGGCGGCAAATCAACCAAAACCCAGTGAAAAAAATCGACACGCGGCAATGTCGCCGCAACCGTTTTTCCATCCTGATTAACGTCATCGCCACGTGAAGGTACATCGGGATCGTGGCATATCAGCGCCAACGACTGCGTGCCAGCAGGCAAATCGCGCCAAGCGAAATGCGGATTATGGTTGCTCGACAAGGTGAAGTGCGTGACCGAGTCGATGACACAGAATGCAAACTCACCCGGAATGGCAGCGCCATCGGTAAAGGACTCGCTCCAGAATTTCATGTTGGTCTCCTGTCAGAATATCGGCTTAAATAACGACTCCAAGTATTGCATCAAGACAGCGTCACGCGGGCAAATTTGCGCTTACCGACTTGCACCACCAACGTTCCGGCCTCCACTTTCAAGCCTTTATCGCTGATGACCGTACCATCAATACGCACGCCGCCCTGCTCGACCATGCGCAGCGCTTCTGAGCTCGACGCACACAAATTGGCTTGTTTGAGCAATTGACCAATGCCCAGCGGTGCGCCGCTCAGACTGACATCCGGGATGTCGTCGGGAATCCCGCCTTTAGCGCGATTATTGAAATCGGCAAGCGCCTCTTGGGCCGCGTGCTGATTGTGAAAACGAGCGACGATCTCTTGCGCCAGCGCCACTTTGATATCGCGTGGATTCTGTCCATCGGCGACTTGCGCTTTATACGCGGCAATCTCAGCGAGCGATTTGACCGAGAGCAACTCGAAATAACGCCACATCATGACGTCGGAAATGCTCATAATCTTGGCGAACATGGTGTTGCCTGGCTCGGTGATGCCGATATAGTTACCCTTGGATTTCGACATTTTATCGACGCCATCCAAGCCCTCAAGCAAGGGCATGGTCAAGATGCATTGCTGTTCTTGACCGTAATCTTTTTGCAACTCACGACCGACCAGCAAATTGAATTTTTGGTCCGTGCCGCCCAACTCCAGATCAGACTCCAGCGCGACCGAATCGTAGCCTTGCATCAATGGGTACAACAATTCATGCACCGAAATGGGCGTCCCGGCCTTATAACGCTTGGTAAAATCTTCGCGCTCCAATATCCGTGCCACCGTATATTTGGCCGACAACTGAATCATGCCGCGTGCGCCGAGCTTGTCGGACCATTCTGAGTTGTAGCGAATTTCGGTCCGCTCCGGGTCCAGCACCAGGCTGGCTTGGGCAAAATAGGTTTTGGCGTTTTCTTCTATCTGCTCACGCGTCAAAGGCGGACGCGTGATATTGCGGCCCGATGGGTCGCCGATCATGGAGGTGAAATCCCCAATGAGAAAAATCACGTTATGGCCCAGATCTTGCAACTGTCGCATCTTGTTGAGAACAACGGTATGACCGAGGTGCAAATCGGGTGCAGTCGGGTCCAGTCCGAGTTTGATGCGTAAAGGTTTGCCGGTTTGCTCGGAGCGCTGCAACTTGCGCGCAAAATCCGCCTCGATGAGCAACTCATCAACGCCGCGCTTAGTGATTGCCAATGCTTCCTGAACTTTGTCGGAGAGGATCAATGGCTTGTTGTTAGCTGCCGCATCAGCGGAAGCAGGCGGCGCAATATTTTGGGGAGATAAAGACATAGTTTATTTCTAGCGCGAGTAGTTTCTAAAAGTCAGTGCATTGCCGATGACGCGACATGATGATGGCGACATGCGGAGTAAGACGCTAAAGACACATTTAAAAATGATTAATTTGACAATTTAAAAATCGGTACATTGAGGTCTGATATAATGCGCGATCCCCTAAAACCCTGCCTTAGTGTCAAGCAAGAAAAGAACACAAAAGAGAATCGGTACAAACGGCAAATTTTAACGTATAGCTCCATGTCATTTAAAGATAAATTCATGCACATTCGTCCCAGTTTCAAGCTATTGACTGGTTCGTCACGTAAAACCCGTATTGTTTCCGCCTCCGCATTGTTTCTCATTGTTTGCGCCTTTGGCGCAGCCGGGGTCGCACCGATCACACAGGACTCGTCCGACATCCAGGTCAGAGCCATCGCAGAAGAACTAATGCTGCCGAGCCTGCATCAACAAATCACCGCACTCGAATCTGAAGACCATCTCTACGTCGCTGAAGACAAAATGCGTGCCGGCGATACGTTAGCCGCATTGATGACGCGCCTGGGCATTAGCGACATTGAGGCCGCCAACTTCATCAAGTCCAACGAAACAGCACGCGGCATGCTGCGCCTGAAACCCGGCAGCGTGGTGCAAGCACAAACGGATGCAGAGGGTGATTTGCAATGGTTGCGCGCAACGCGTTCAACCGGAAAAGATGCCCCTCAAAATCTGATTGTGACCCGCAACGGCAACAAATTCAGCGCAACAGAAGAAATCTCTGCATTAGAAAAACGCATCGAAATGCACTCCGGCGTCATCCGCTCGTCCCTGTTTGCCGCCACTGACGATGCTGAGATTCCAGATGCCGTATCGGCGCAAATTATCGAGATGTTCGGCACTAACATTAATTTTTCATCCGACCTAAAACGCGGCGATCGCTTTACCGTTGCCTACGAGACTTTTTGGCAGAACGGTCAGTTTATGCGCGCCGGACGCATCCTTGCCGGAGAATTCGTCAATAACGGAAAAACGTATCAGGCGGTCTGGTTTGACGATGCAAAAACCGCGCAAGGCGGTGGCTATTACGGCTTTGACGGCTCATCACTCAAACAAGCATTTTTGAAATCGCCATTGGCATTTACGCGGATTTCTTCCGGCTTCTCGATGCGCACCCATCCGATTCTGGGCAGCTGGAAAATGCATAGCGGCGTTGATTTCGCAGCCCCGACTGGCACCCCGATCCATGCAGCGAGTGACGGCGTGGTCGATTTCGTCGGCGTTCAAAATGGCTACGGCAACGTCATCATCGTTAAACACGCAGGCAACATTTCAACCGTATACGCCCACATGAGTCGCTTCGCACCGGGCTTCCGCCGCGGCAGCAAGGTTGGCCAGAGCGACATCATCGGATTCGTCGGGATGACAGGCTGGGCAACTGGCCCCCATCTGCATTACGAATACCGCATTGCTGACAAGCCTGTCGATCCAATGACGGTCGTCGCGCCGACCATGCAAGCACTTACAGGGCCTAAGCTAGAACGTTTTCGCGCTGTAGCTGGCGATATGTCGCATCGCTTTGCCCTGCTACAAGTCACTACGACCACCGCACTCAAAAAAGCCACTCCAGCAGTCGCCCAGGCGTCGCCCGCTTAAAAATTAATTTGCTTAATTATTAAGTCTCGGCGCTTCAAAAACCCGTTGATGGATCAGGCCTTGTAGAATCAAGCGATCCAACAACGGGTTTTTTTATGATTACGCAAAACGCGAACACCACCATATTCATCGGCCTCATGTCGGGCACCAGCCTTGATGGCATCGACGGGATCATGGCGTCATTTTCAAATGACGACAAAAAACAACATCTCGCAACCACCCTGGCCTCCGCTTATATGCCTTTTTCTGCGGCATTGCGTCGGGAGTTGATGTCTCTGCAGAGTGGTGGCGACAATGAAATTGAGCGTGAAGCGCTGGTTGCCAATACGCTGGCGACGCACTATGCGGCCTGCGTTGAGCGCTTGCTGGTCGATGCAGGCTTGCGCGCTGACCAGATACGGGCTATCGGGGTGCACGGACAAACTATTCGCCATCGACCAGAGTTGGGATTTACCCGCCAAACCAATAATCCGGCGTTGCTGGCAGAACTCACGGGGATTGATGTGATCGCTGACTTCCGTAGTCGCGACATCGCCGCTGGCGGCCAAGGCGCGCCGTTAGTGCCAGCCTTTCATCAAGCCATGTTTGCCGATCCGACAGAAACCCGGGTGATCGTAAATATCGGCGGCATGGCTAACGTCAGCGTCTTGCGCCAGCGGACAACGGGCGATACGAACGTGTCGCATATCAATCTCGATACCGGCTTCGATACCGGCCCCGGCAATATATTGATGGATCTGTGGGTAAAGCTCAATCAGGGTAAAGATTACGATGAAAATGGCGCATGGGCAGCCAGCGGCACGTCCATCCCCATGCTGTTAAAAGCCTTTCTCAAAGACCCTTACTTTGCGTTGCCCCCACCGAAAAGCACAGGCCGCGATCTGTTTCACGAGGCTTGGCTTGCCGCAAAACTGGCCCAATTCCCGCAATTTTCTCCGGTTGATGTGCAAGCTACCCTCACAACGCTGACAGCCACGACGATCGGCGACGCCATCGCACTGCACGCGCCGGATGCAAAAATGGTCTATGTTTGCGGTGGCGGTGCTTACAACCCCTATCTGATAAAAATGCTGGGCCGCTCCCTCACACAGCACGGCCTGGCCGCCGCAGTAGAGTCTACTGAGGCACTTGGTATCGCGCCAAATCACGTAGAAGCGTTGGCATTTGCATGGCTGGCACAGCGTTTTGATCGACGCTTGCCGGGCAATTTACCTTACGTCACTGGTGCGGCTGGTCCACGGATTTTGGGAGCCCTGTACCCCGCCGGATGACCCTGAGTAGGATTCTGCAAATGCAAAAAGACACTAAGGCAGATAACCTTAGTGTCTTTTTAACTACAACAGTCAAGCAACCAACACTACTAAGCAAAAATTATGCAGAGAATGATGATCCGCAACCGCATGTTGTCGTTGCATTTGGATTCTTGATGACGAATTGCGCGCCTTCCAGATCATCCTTATAGTCAATTTCGGCACCGACCAGATACTGATAACTCATCGAATCGATCAGCAACTGCACGCCATTTTTAGTCATGGTTGTGTCGTCTTCGTTGACGATTTCATCAAATGTGAAACCGTACTGGAAGCCAGAACAACCACCACCCTGCACAAATACGCGCAGTTTCAGATCTGGATTGCCTTCTTCCTCGATCAGCTGAGCCACTTTTGAAGCGGCGCTATCGGAGAAAAGGATAGGGGATACAACGTCTTGGATTTCAGCGACAGCATTCATTTTTGGCTCCTGCGGGATACGTACAATATTGCATTATAGGCGCTTAGCGGCGATCACGCAGACGTTGCCTGGACTTCCATCGATTCCGATGTTTGCGGCAATTCTGAGACGGCAGGAGAATTTGAAATCTGAGGAACTGGCTGCGCTTCCAAGAGGTTCAATGTCGCCTCCGGCGTCGCGAGCTCATCATGCGTCAACTTCCCACTCACCAGCGCTCCACTATGCATTTCGAGTGTTTTGTAATTTACATCACCAGTTATGCGGGCTTTCGGTTGCAATTCAAGCAACTCAGAAGAATAAACATTCCCAACAATTTCACCATTGACGACCAAATGTGCCACCCGTATTTCGCCCTCCACCCGCGCATTGTCGGAAATCTCCAGCATTGCCATCGATATCGATTCGTGCTCGATGAACCGGGCGCTTAGAGAAGCT
>NZ_JBRIIQ010000015.1:0-65090 GCF_052976905.1 Glaciimonas sp. GG7
CTCCGACTCAGTAGTTCTATGCCGAGTACCACGGACAAGCACGAATCGATGTTTAGACATTACACAGCGTCAATATCAAGCAGGCGGGGTCAGTTATCTCCATTTGCTTGACGCCCAACGCCACCGCAAACAGACCGAGCTTGATCGGATTGCGGCGCAAGCGAGTCGGTATGCGGATACTGTGGCGTTGTTTCAGGCTTTGGGAGGTGGGTGGTGAAATGGGCGGAATTTGATGCTCGGTTAAGGCTTTCGGGTAATACTATTTTCAATCTGAAATGATTTGATGGAAGAGACATAAAACCATGATTCACACGATGCACATCGACGGCTGGCAAGCCCTCATTATTTTTGAATCGGAAATTAATATGTTTCGCGGCGAATTTATCGGCGTCAATGGAGACATTGAATTTTATGCCAACGACGTCAAAGGTTTACACAGCGAAGGCGCTATTTCTTTGCGGATATTTCTAGAAAGATGTACTGATAACGGAATTGAAGCACGCAAAATTTCTTAAGGAAATTGTCTACGCACTAAGTAGACAATTCAGTTCTACCAACAAAAAGCCGACTCTCTAGTCGGCTTTTTATATTTAATTCAGCTCACCCCTCAACGCTTCCCAATCGCCCCCGTAATCCCAATCGAACTAACAATAATGCACAACACCGCAATCCCCTGCGAGATGGTCAAGCCCTCATGCAAAAACAGATAACCGGAGAGTGCGCCCAAAGCAGGCTCCAGGCTCATCAAGGTACTAAATATTTTCGATGGCAACCGGGTTAATGCCACCATCTCAAGGCTGTACGGCAAGGTCGATGAAAAAATGGCGACCATCAACGCCGTGGGCAAAATCGCTAATGAAAACAATCCATTGCCAGCATGCATCCATCCAATCGGAAAGATAAACAGGGCCGCCACCAACGCGCCCAGCGGTACGCTCATTCGACCATTGGCAGCACCGGCCTTCTTACCAGCGACGATATAGACCGCCCAGCACGCCCCGGCAAACAGTGCCAGCAGAACGCCTGTCATATCAAGGCCCTCTGATAAATGACGCAATGGCAGTAATAAATACAAACCCGCAATGGCCAAACCCAGCCAAGCCAGATCGGCCAGACGGCGCGAGTAGAAAATCGCCACGGCCAACGGACCGGTAAACTCAATCGCGACGGCGGGACCGAGCGGGATGGTTTTCAGAGACATATAAAACGCCAGATTCATAAAACCTAGCGCTGTGCCGTAAATAATGATCGGTCGCCAGACAATTTGTTGGCGCGGCAATCTCCAGGGACGGAAAATCACACATAAAAAAATGGCTGAAAAGCCGATTCGTAAAGCCGTTACCCCTTCGGCACCAATATCGGCAAACAAACTTTTTGCCAATGCCGCGCCGCCTTGCAGAGACGCCATCGCGATCAACAAGCAGATGATCGGAAGCGCTTTATGCTGCCCTGTTGTCGCCGTGGAGGCGGGTGTTTCTTTGGGAAGCGGCTGCATGAGGATCTTTTTGCCTAAATGTTTTACGTAAATGTTTTACGCAACATCTACGTAAATAGTGAATAAGTGGTCAATAAGTGCTGAAAATAAAAAATGGCGAACGCCTGGTTCGCCATTTTGTACTTCTTTTCGCTGATTTAAACTAAAACTTACCTATAAATTCAAGCGCCGAAAAGACTATTTTTTCTTTTTAGGGACATTCACAGCATCTTTGAATGCTTTACCGGCGGTAAATTTGACCGTGGTGGCGGCTTTAATTTTGATCGCTTCGCCGGTACGTGGATTACGGCCTTCGCGGGCGGCGCGCTTACCGCTGCCGAATGTACCGAAACCGATCAACTGTACAGAGTCGCCCTTCTTAACCGCTTCGATGACGTTAGCAATCAAAGAGTCCACAGCGCGCTTGGCGGCTGCTTTTGAGAGCTCACAATCTACTGCAATACTGTCAATCAATTCATTCTTATTCATTTGGTAACTCACTCCACAGGTTGATAGGAGCGAAAATTCTAGCACCGCCGTCACCAAAAGAAAATGAAACGTCTTCTTAGAGCGCAAAATAGTTGAAATGTTGCTCTATTTCATGACATGCAGACGGCTGACGTCTTGGTACTGCTCCTGAAATTGCCGCACTAAGTGATGATACTGTTCAGTTAATCTAGATAACCGTTCGGATTGAGTTGCCCTGGGCGTATCGAAGTCAGCGCTGATGCAGGTGCGCCTTCGATACTACGCAACTCAGTGCGAACGGTTTCTTAACTGAACGGCATTACGCAGTAAGTGACGCAGTAAGTGATAATGACGCACACATCTGGTCCAATGCCTTCCTAGCCACCAGCTTCCCCTCATTACTCATGAAAATCATGCCAAAAAATAAGCGACCAGTCCCAAGAAAATCTGCCCCCTCCGCCGAGGAAATCCAGGATGCGCTGGTTCAGCAGCTGTGTGATCTCTCCATAGAACTGGGCGAACAGGACAACAGCGCCTCATCGGACGACGATAGTGACAGCAGCACTCCCCTCTCCGATGAAGCAAAACAGCAAGAGCGCGAGATCCACAAGATCATCAAAAAAAGTTTGCAGCAAAAGAAAGACGACATTTTGTACGAGGCGCTCGATCGGTTAAAGCATGCCGATAGCGCCGTCTACCACATGCTCAAAGCGCGTATCGAAGAAGCCGCTGAAGTGGTCCTGATGCGTCGCGACGAAGGCATTACGGTTGAAATTAACGCCTTCCTGATTCCCGTATTTGTACGCACCATCGGCGGGCTCGACAGCGCGCAAGCGTTTCAGAATCAGGACGCCTTTGATCTGCTGACCAAAAGCCTGCAAAAAGAAGGCTTGGAAAGCCCGGACGCCACCGTCGTTCTGGTCAGCTATGCCTACCACCTCGACGAAATCGACAGTATTACCTTTAGCCATCTCAACGCCATGGTGCGCGATGCCTTTGCTGCGATGACGGATAAAAAAGTTGCAGCAACCGCGGCCATCGATAGCAGCTTTATCGGCTGGCCAGAGAGCGATTTTGAGAGCGGCGATCAAGCAGTCGAATTGCGCTTTTTGCTAGGTTTTACGTTGAAAGCGGCAGACGATGCGTTTTATCACGTGCCGGAAGAAGACGCGGCAATACAAGCTTATTTCCAAGCGCGCGAGCTGCGTTTTCAGCATTGGACCGAGCAAGCCGCTACGCTGCTCAAACAATGCCTGATCACCGACGGGCGCGACTCCGACGTCAATTTTCTGTATCAGGATTTATTTCATGGCGGCAAAGAAAACGCCATCGCCGAATACTTCATGCTGCAAATGATGGCCGAGTTAACCAACGGCCTCACAGAAAGCGGCACGGCGCCAGAAGCCACCAAAGCCATCATCGGCCCGACCGACAGTCGCGGCGACGTGGTGTTGCGCGTGAACTTGTATCGACAGTCCGATGACGTGCTGGTAGCGTCGTCCGAAAAACCGTCTTCAGTCACCCGTGAATTACAGATTGAGTTTGATGACACTTACGACGCATTGATGACCATCGGCGTCGCATCGATGGCGGTGGCGTTGGAATTCAATGCTTATGGCGTAGCGGTTGACGTGCAGCCATACGTGGCTTAATTAGCTTACAAGACATAAATTGCGCGGTAATAAGCGTCGCCCGTACCGCGCATTTTTAAAACTACTTACTTCACTGACTTGGGGCCGGCGTCAATTCCATCGGCGGTCCTACTTCCGTCGTCACGCTCTCTCTTAAAATCCCGCCTGATTCAACACTTCCCTCAACCACCCCTCCAGGCTGCATCCGAAGCACGCAGTCGGAACGATCTTTTTCAGGTAATGCATTACAACGGCGCAGGCTATTTTGTTGATATTGGTCGGGTCTGTCATTGAGCTGACCTTTCCGTGCAGCCTCCAGCGCCGCACCGGCTTCTTTGAGGCAAGTTGCACGATCCTGATTCGATGTGCCGTTCAGGCAGCTTTTGCGTTGTTGCTGATAAGCAGCCTTCACATCGGCTGACATATCTGGCTTTGCGCTGCCAGCAGCCATTGCGGGATGCGCACATAAGATCGTCGTCATAGCGATGAAGGTCAGCGCGAACAATCGAACTCGCTTGTGAACGGTGTCGACCGATAGTGTTGATGTCTGGATAGAGTGATTAAGCGATGGCATAACAACCTCCTTAAATAGCAGCGGCGTTCTTTCGCTACATGGTGAGAGTATTGATGCTGATATTGATGTTGATAATGAACGATCAACCGCGCCGAAACTAGCGAGTTGATCCATATAAGAATACTCCTGTCCTGACGAATCAGAACAGGAGTAAGTCATTTACAGCGAGGAAGCTTCCACAAAGTCCATCAAATTGTAGGATGCGCCTTCTCCGCTGCTGCTTTTTTAGCGACCAGCGCCTGATGATCATGCCCCAGGAACAGATACATCGCAGGCACTACAAACAGCGTAAATAACGTCCCTATCGACAAGCCGGTAAAGATCACCAAGCCCATCGCGTGACGCCCGGCCGCACCAGCGCCGGACGCAATCACCAACGGCAAGACCCCAAACACCATCGCCGCCGTCGTCATCAAAATAGGACGCAGACGCACGGCAGCAGCTTCTTCGATTGCCTCGCGTTTGCTTTTTCCGGCTTTCTGCAATTGATTGGCTACTTCAACAATCAGAATCCCGTGCTTACTAATGAGCCCCATCAAGGTCACCAGCCCAACCTCGGTATAAATGTTGATGGAAGCAAAGCCCAGGAAGATAAACATCGTCGCGCCAAACAAGGCCAGCGGCACCGAGACCAGAATCACAATCGGATCGCGGAAGCTTTCAAACTGCGCCGCCAACGCCAGAAACACAATCACGACCGCAAACAACATCGTGACCACAAACCCGCCCGACTCCTGCATGAACTGGCGTGACTGACCGGAGTAATCGACCGTATAGCCGGAGGGCGCGACCTCTTTCACGGCGCTACGCATGAAGTCCAACACCTCGCCCTGCGACGAGCCAGACACTCCGGACAAGGTCACCGAATTAAGCTGCTGAAAGCGATTAATCGACTCTGGCACAACGTCGTATTTAATATGCGCAACCGTATTGGCGGCAATCATGGAGCCGCCTGGCGTCTTGATATAAAAATTCAATATCTCCGACGGATTCAAGCGGTCCACCTGCAACACCTGCGGAATGACTTTATAAGAACGTCCGGCTATCGAGAAATAATTCACATAACCGCCACCGAGGGCCGCCCCCAATGCGCTACCGACATCTTGCTGCGTCATGCCCAGTGCGGCGATCTTGTCGCGATCGACCACCACGGTTGCTTGCGGTTTATCAATCTTCAGATCGGCATCGATAAAATAAAATTTACCGGACGCACGCGCTTTATCCATCACTTGCTGCGCAATCGTGTTGAGATTCTCAAACGGCTCAGTCGTCGTAATCACAAACTGCACCGGCAACCCGGATGACCCCGGCAAGGCCGGAAACTGAAACGCCGCCACCCGTGCACCGGCGATTTTGTTCCACTGCGCCTGCAAATCTTTTTGAATTTCCTTAGCGCTGCGTACCCGGTTTTCCCAAGTTTTCAGCAGTACCCCGCCGATCCCGGCATTCACCGTCGGCACGCCGGTGATCTGGAACATCTGCGCATATTCAGGCATGCCTTTAGCAACCTTAAAAATCTGATCAGCATACGTCTGCATCTGATCCGAAGTCGCCGTCGGCGCGCCGACCACTTGCGAGAGCACAATGCCCTGATCCTCTTCCGGGGCCAGTTCTGACTGCGACATCTTGAACATCAACCCCAGCACCAACATCAGAAGCGCGGCCATCACAATTAACACCGGCCAGGTATTGAGCAAGCTATGCAAAGCACGTTGATAAGTATGGTGAACCTTATCAAATACGCGATCGATTGCTTTGACAAAACGCCCGGTATCCTGTTCAGGGCGGAAGAAGCGCGAACACATCATCGGCGACAGCGTCAACGCCACGACGCCCGATACGGCGACCGCGCCTGCCAGCGTAAAGGCAAATTCGGTAAATAAAGCGCCGGTCAAGCCACCCTGAAATCCGATCGGTACATACACCGCAATCAACACCACCGTCATAGCCAGAATCGGACTGCCAAGTTCGCGTGCGCCCAGCAATGACGCTTGCATTGGCGTCTTGCCCTCTTTCATGTGGCGGTCCACATTCTCCACCACAATAATGGCGTCATCGACCACCAGACCGATGGCCAGCACAATGGCCAGCAGCGTGAGCAAATTGATCGAATAGCCGAGTGCCAACATCACAAAGAAGGTCCCGATCAGCGACAGCGGCATCGCAATAATCGGCACGATCACGGCGCGGAAACTGCCCAAAAACAGGAAGATCACGACCGTCACAATCAACAGCGCCTCCACCAAAGTCTTGATGACTTCACTAATCGAGGTATTGATAAACTCGGTTGAGTCGTAGACGATTTCGCCCGTGAGGCCGTTAGGCAACTGCGACTTAATCTCCGGAAAATCGGCGCGCACACGTTTGGCGACATCGAGAATATTGGCCTCAGGTGCTACCTTGATGCCGATAAACACCGACCGCACGCCGCTAAAGGCGACATTGAAATCATAGTTCTCAGACCCTAGCGAGACGGTGGCAAGATCTTCTAGACGAACGATAGAATCGCCCTTGTTTTTGATCACCAGTTTTTTGAATTCTTCCACCGAATGCAGATCGGTGCCCGCCGTCAACGGCATCGTCACCATCTGGCCCTTGCTCGACCCGAGCGCGGCCAGATAATTATTATTTCCCAGCGCCACACTGACGTCGGCAGCGGTCACACCATAGGCCGCCATCTTGGAGGCATCGAGCCAGGCTCGCAACGCAAACAACCGCGCTCCCAGCAACTCGGCGGTCTGCACGCCCTGCACTGAATCAAGCTTAGGCTTGACCACCCGGCTCAGAAAGTCGGTGACATTATTGGTCGGCAAAGTGCTGCTATAAAACCCCAGATACATCGCATCCGTGGTCTGACCGCTCTGCACCGTCAGCACCGGGGCCTGTGCCTGCGCTGGCAACTGATTCTTCACCGAACTGACCTGGGTATTGATTTCGGTGAGCGCCCGGTTGGCGTCATAGTTCAGGCGCAACGTGGCCGTAATGACCGAGACGCCGCTGCTGCTGGAGGACGACAAATAATCTATCCCTTGCGCTTGCGCAATCGCCCCTTCTAACGGTTGCGTAATAAATCCCGCAATCGTCTGCGCATCTGCCCCGTAGTAAGTCGTCGAAATAGTAACGACAGCGTTCTGCGTTTTTGGATACTGATTGATCGGCAAACTAAACAGCGAACGCATGCCCAACACGATGATGAGCAAGCTCACCACGATCGCCAGAACCGGACGCCGGATAAAGATATCGGTGAAATTCATAGCTTAATGCTCTTGCGGAGTCGGATTCGGATTATTGAGCGGCAGGACCGTATTGCTGATAATGACCGCCGTACCGTTCTTCAACTTCAGTTGCCCGCTGGTGACGACTTGCTGCCCTTCATCCAATCCGCTCAAAATCGCTACCTGATCGCCGCGTGTCTCACCGGTCGTCACAAATACTTGCTGCACCACGAGATCGCCCTTTTTCGGACCCGGAGGCCCTTTGGCATCTTTAGCCGCATCCTTTTGCGCTGGCTTTTCTTCAAACGGTTTCACCACAAAGACGGTCGAGCCATACGGGTTATAGGTAATCGCTGTTTGCGGCAGCGTCAGATACATTTTCTTTCCACCGATTTCAACATTGACGTCAGAAAACATGCCCGGCAATAACTGGTGCTTAGGATTGGCCACCGT
Source organism: Glaciimonas sp. GG7 (assembly GCF_052976905.1). Classification (NCBI taxonomy): domain Bacteria; kingdom Pseudomonadati; phylum Pseudomonadota; class Betaproteobacteria; order Burkholderiales; family Oxalobacteraceae; genus Glaciimonas; species Glaciimonas sp. GG7. Next base: position 7,816 of record NZ_JBRIIQ010000015.1, read on the forward strand.
CGCCTCCACCTGCACATTGCGCGTGGCGGGATCAACTTTTGAGCTGATCGCCGTGACTTTGCCAGTGAAGGCGGTCTTAGCAAAGGCGTCGTTGGTCAGATTTAATATTTGCCCGACCTTCAAGCCGCCCAGCTGCTTTTGCGGAACATAGAAATCGACATAGATCGGATCGATGGTTTGCAGGGTAACGATTTTGTCGCCGGGATTGAGATATTGACCGGGATTTACCGTAGTAATGCCGAGTTTTCCGGCAAACGGTGCGAGGATAGTTTTCTTCGCTAAGGTGGCCGCTTGCTGTGCGGCTAAGGCGCGCTTGGCTTTCAGGTCAGCAACATCGCTATCGATCTGCGCCTGACTAATCGCCTGCACGGCAAACTGGGCTTTATCGCGTTGCAACACGGTTGCTGCAAGTTCGGCGCTGGCTTCCAACGCATGCAATTGCGCCAGATCGGAGTCCGCATTGAGTTGCACCAGCAATTGTCCGGCCTTGACGTCTTCGCCAGACTTGAAGTTGACGTTGCGCACCATGCCGGCAATTTCGCTCGCTACATCCACGCCACGCACCGCTACCAAGGTACCGACCGATGATATATGCGGCTGCCATTCCACTTTTTGTATCGTTGTGGACGATACCGTTTGTGGAAATGGCTTCGGCGCATTGGCGATCAATTGGCGGATATGCAGAAAAAATCCAAGAGCGAGTAAAGCGATCAACAAGACCACCCCTCCCAGCATGATGAGCATACGTTTAGTCATGAAAACCCCTTACCGTTCTAATCAGATGTGTGGACTGTTGATTTACTAATAGCAAAAATTAGCGACATTATTTGTGGGGCACCACTAAGCCCGTTCGGACTGAGTAGGCACAAAGTGCCGTATCGAAGATACGCCAGCGTATGCAATTACTTCGATACGCCCTAAAGGGCTACTCAGTACGAACAGATTTTTTAAATTCAAAATATCAACACCGCCGCACTAATTTTCAGTGGCCGAGATCGGCACAGGCAATGCCGTTCCAGACGCTGCTTGTTCCTGCGCTGGCCGATTCCACCAGCCGCCGCCCATGGCCTGAAACAGTGCAGCACTATCGGCATAGCGCGCCGCCTGCGCCTTGACCAAACCGACTCTGGCTTGCTGATACGTACGCTGTGCATCGAGCAGCGTCAGATAACTGATCGCGCCCAGTTTGAATTGTTGTGTGCTGAGATCGAGTGATTCACGCGAGAGCGATTCGACTTCGGCTTGCTGTTTGAGAGTTGCCGCGTCGTAATCGAGCGCACGCAAACTATCGGCAACGTTCTGAAATGCAGTCAGCACAGTCGCCCGATAATCGGCAGCCGCTTTATCGTAGGCCGCCGCCGCTGCGCGTTTTTTGGCCGTCAACGCACCGCCATTAAAGATCGGCTGGGTGAGTCCGGCAAACAGACTCCACATGGCCGCGCCGGGCGACAATAATTTGTTGATGTTGGTCGCGGAAGAGCCGTAACTACCGGTCAGATTGATTTGCGGATACAGGTTCGCAGTAGCAACACCGACCTGCGCGCTGGCCTGATGCAGCAAGGCTTCACTGGCGCGAATATCCGGTCTTTGGCGCACCAGAACCGACGGCAATGACACCGGCAAATCTTGCGGCAATTGCAACGATGCTAAATCGAATTCGGGCAGGCCCGGCTCACTCGGCAATCTGCCGGCATAGACCGATAATTGGTGACGCGTCTGTTCCAACGCTTTTTGCAGCGGCGGCAACGTCGCCCGTGTTTGAGCCACGGTATTGCGCTGGAGCAGGACCGTCGAGCGGGGAATTGCGCCCAGATTGAGCTGCTTCTCAACGACATCTAACTGCTTTTCTTGCGCTTCCAAAATCTCGTGGGTGGCCTGCAACTGCGCGCGCAGCGAGGCTTCGGCAATCGCGGTCGTCACCAGATTGGAGGTCAGGGTTAAATACGTTGCTTCGAGCTGAAACTGTTGAAAATCAACGCTGGCCTGCAAGCCCTCGAGCTGAAGACGGTTAGCGCCAAAAACATCAACCGTGTAAGAGACATTGACCGAGGCACTATACAAATTGAATATCCCAGCCACGCCGCTAGTGCCATTAAGCTTTTCGCGTCCGGCGCCGAGTTGACCGCTCACATTCGGATACAACAAACTGCCCGTTTGAGAGCGCAGATTTTCTTGCACCTGACGCAACGCGGCCTGGGCCGACGCCATGCTCGGACTACGCTTGAGCGCATCGCGGATCATATGGTCCAGCTCTACCGAACGGAACAGGGTCCACCACTGCGCCGGAATATCCTGCTGATACGCAAAATGCTGGGCTGAGCCGGCAACGGCATCGGGCGACGAAGCGGTTTGCTGCGGCAACGGCGAAGACGTGTAGCTGTCACCACCATCAGGCGCAGCCGGGGTTTTGAATGCGGGACCGACGGTGCAGCCAGCAAGCAGCAGCATGAGCGCGATACTGCCGCGCGTGCGTGCTGACAGAACTACTGACCGAAGAAGAGATGTGCTGATTGTTGAGGGGTTGATGCGAGTGATCATGTTCTTATCCGACGGCATGCGCTGGTCCACATCACAACAAGGGAAAAAGTGTATTTTCGACACCAGGACTGACTAAGAAATATCCACATTCAGTCTGGGCCGAAATAGCTATTTTTAAAACATCCTGAAACCCCGATATATCGACATAATCACATCATCGGGGAATCGTAATTCGGCGAATTATTACGAGTTTATTACAACTCTATTACGACTCTATTACGGATTAAAATCTTCGAAATCATCTGAAGAGCCTTAAGTACACTGGCTCTCTAAATATTGAAGAGCAATAATGTAGCATGGATTAAAAAAATGAAACTTTTTATTTGCCGATGGAAAATATGCAACAAAAGAAAAGCCGGATTGCCCTCTGGTACATATCAGAAAATACAGAAAAATCTCGTTTAAGTCAGCCAACCAACTGAACCTCGCACAACATACTGCCAGCACGGTGCAATTATTTCTGTCCGGCACGCCTACGCACGACAAATAATTCCCGTTGGCGCGTTACACTGCAGCCTCAAAATTTAGTCCCTTCCATCGATAAGTCAACCTGACAATAATGCGTGAACTCCCCGATTTGATTGCTTGTGAAGGATGCGACGCGCTCCATCAGCGGCGAGCGCTAGCGCTCGGCGAAGTCGCCGTGTGTGTGCGCTGTGGTACCGAGCTTGAGCGTGAGACCAGCCGCCAACGCGCACACATGTTGCCGCTGGCCGTGACGGGCTTGATCACCCTCATCATTGCCAACGTATTTCCGATTGTCGAGATTGAACTGCAAGGTCTGGGCAACCAAACCACACTGTTTGGTGCCGTCCTGGCGCTCAACGCCAATGGCATGTCGCCGGTGGCGCTGCTAGTGCTGGCGACGACGATATTATTTCCGCTGATGCAGTTGCTGTTGTTGATTTACTTATTACTGCCACGCCCGGATGCAGCCCAAGTTCCCGGCTTTCGCTGGATAGTGCGGGCCATGCAAACCTTGCGTCCGTGGGGGATGATCGAAGTGTTCTTGCTGGGCGTCTTGGTCGCCATCGTCAAATTATCGAATATGGCAACCGTGTTACCCGGCACGGCACTGTGGGCCTTTGGTGTGTTGACCGTATTGCTCACAGCCGTGATTTCGTATGATCCGCGCTACTTCTGGCAAACAATCCCCTCATCCGGGCGCGGAGAATCTGCATGAAAACGCCTGACTTATCCCGCCTCATCAATGACGATGCCGCTCAAGACAACCTCCCGGTCCAGACCGCAGCGGGCCTTGGTCTCATGTCCTGCCATCATTGCGGCACAGTATGGCAAGACGTTGCCGAGCACGACCACTGCGCACGCTGCAACACACCGCTGCATGTGCGCAAACCTGACAGTTTCAACCGTACCTGGGCGTTGCTGGTTGCCGCCTGCATCATGTATCTTCCCGCCAACCTGTTGCCGGTCATGATCAGCAAGACGCTCTTCGGCGTACAGCAAGACACCATCATGAGCGGCGTCATTTATTTCTGGGTGTCGGGCGAATGGGAACTGGCGGCGATTATTTTTATTGCCAGTTTTCTGGTGCCCTTATTCAAACTCAGCGCCATGATATTGATGACATTCATGGCGCAACGCCGTAGCCGCTGGCGGCGTTTCCAGCGGGCCAAGCTCTATCGCGTGGTCGAAATCATCGGGCGTTGGTCTATGCTCGACGTTTTTGTCGTAGCCTTGTTAGCCGGTCTGGTACAGATCAACGGCTTTGCCAACATTACTGCTGGCGTGGGCGTGGCCGCCTTTGGCGCGGTCGTGGTGCTGACCATGCTGTCCTCGCTGACGTTCGACCCGCGCCTGACCTGGGATACCGAAACGGATATCCATGACGCACCCCATACAGAATCAATTGAAAGCACACCATGAGTGAAGTCACCCAACAACCGTCCGCGCCCGATCTGCCCACCCCAACAGTCAAGCGCCCCCACAAATGGTTGCCGTCGCTGGTCTGGATTATTCCGATTGTGGCCGCCGTGGTCGGCCTCACGATGGTGACCAAAATCATCCTTGAACGCGGCCCGGTCATTACGATTACGTTTAGTACCGCCGAAGGCTTAGAGGCCGGAAAAACCAAGGTCAAATACAAAGACGTCGACATCGGCACGGTTGAAAAAATCACGCTCAGCAAAGATCACTCACACGTCATCACGACCGTACAGCTACTCAAGGACGCCGATAGTTTTACCGCCAAAGACGCCCGCTTCTGGGTAGTGCGTCCGCGCGTTGCCGCCTCCGGCATTTCGGGTCTTAGCACCTTGCTTTCGGGTGCCTATATCGGGGCCGATGCAGGCATTTCTGAGGAAACCAAAGACACATTTATCGGACTAGAAGTCCAGCCCATCGTGACCCGCGATGCCTCGGGTCGCCAATATTTGCTGCACTCCAGCGATATCGGCTCGCTCGATATCGGCTCGCCCGTCTACTATCGCCGCATCAAGGTCGGTCAATTGGCCGCCTTTGATCTCGATGGCGACGGCCGCGGTGTGACCTTGCGGATTTTTATCAATTCACCTTACGAAAAATTTGTCGGTGTCAACACCCGCTTCTGGCATGCCAGCGGCTTCGACATGCAGATCAATTCCAGCGGCTTCAAACTGCGCACGCAATCCTTAGCCACGGTCGTGTTGGGCGGTATCGCCATGCAAACCCCAGACGGGGCAATCGGTCCCATCGCCAAAGAAAATACCGCATTTGTATTAGCCGAAGATCAAAATGCCGCCATGAAAGCACCCGATGGCACGCCTGAGACCATCTTGCTTTACTTCAACCAGTCTTTACGCGGCCTCTCCCCAGGCGCGATCGTCGATTTCCGCGGTGTTGAGTTAGGCGAAGTTAAATCCATCGGCGTTGAATACGACACCAAAAAACGTGAATTTGTGATGCCGGTACTGATTGAAATTTTCCCGGAGCGACTCGGCCGTCATATGATCGATCAAAAGTTCGAATCCAAATACAACCAGCAACAGCGCTTGCAATTCATGATCGGTCGCGGGCTGCGCGCCCAGCTACGCACCGGTAACTTGCTCACCGGCCAGATTTATGTCGCGCTCGACTTCTTTCCAAAAGCGCCGCCAGTCACCGTCGATGTTGCGAAGACACCGTTAGAGTTGCCAACCATCCCTAACAGCCTCGACGAGATCCAATCCCAAATCGCCGAGATCGCCCGCAAACTGAGCAAAGTACCGTTCGACCAGATTGCCGGCGATTTACAAAAAACATTAGGAACGCTCAACCGTACGTTGACCAACGCCGAGCAGTTGACCAAGACCCTCAACACCGACGTCGCCCCGGAAATTGCCGCGGCGATGAAAGATGTACGTAAAACGCTGACGTCAGCCCAGCACACACTCTCTGAGGACGCGCCTTTACAACAAGATATTCGTCAGACGTTGCAGGAAGTATCCCGCTCTGCGGCCTCGGTGCGGGTCTTGACCGACTATCTGGAACGCCATCCGGAATCATTGCTACGTGGCAAAAAAGAGGAAACCAAATGACTTCTACACCAAGACGCTTATACACCATCGTCACTGCACTGCTATTGACCGGCTGCGCGATCACCCCGACACGGTTTTACACGCTCGCCACCGCGCCGCAATTGAAGACGCTCAACACAGCAACGAAGAATATTTATATTGAAGTACCCGCCATCGGTGTGCCCGAACGTCTGGCCCGGCCGCAAATGGTGGTACGCACCCAACAAACCCAAGTCGCCATTCTGGAACAAGATCGCTGGGCCTCTTCCTTCAACTACGAACTACGCGACGCCCTTGCCAGCGGCCTTGCCAACCGGCTAGGTGCGGTCGATGTCTCGCGTGGAGGCCGTCCAGCGGGCTTGCCGGTGTATCGGATTGCGATTGAATTGCGTGAGTTTGACGCTGCACCCGCAGACAAAGTCCAAGCCTTATTCGGCTGGACGATTAGCCGTTCTGACGATGGCAAAAGTGCAGCTTGTCAGTTAGCGGTGACCGAACCGGTCGGAGCAAGCATGGATGCGTTGGTGGCCGGTGTGCAACGCGCAGTCGCCGAAGCGGTGGTGAGTATTGCCAGAGATGTCACCGGATTGGCGGCGGGTAATACGATGCCGTGCAAAGGTATATAAATATTGCTCATTGGATTTAACGCCCTCTGTGATAAGCGCATGGACATCGATATAGTTGCGGCTCCTCTTTTTTTGGAGTCGATATGACACTTAGTTCAATTAGCTACAATCCGGCATACCTTTGCTTAAGAATGCTAGGTTGCACGCAATCTGGTCAGCAAGCGCCAGACCTCAACTCATTTTTGGCAAGATTTTCCTGCGGAATTAACACAGATCCCAATGGCACACCAAGTCACATGCAGGGAGGGAGTAACGATAGTCGATACCCTTCCAACAGCAGTACGTCCTCTTCCAGTTCGAGTAGCAGCACTTCTTTTTGGTCAACTCAGGAAGCTGCCACCAATTCGAATTCCCAATCTTTTATAAGTCCAGGTAACACTCACGCTGCTGATGCCTATCTTAGTAACCTTACCGGAGCGCCGCCGGTAGTTCGTCAGGCTCCCACGCAACAACTCGTTCGGAATCCTGCCGCCAAAATTGAGCCCTGAGGTTTATGTTTCCCATAACAAAACGCCCGGCGCATTGCACCGGGCGTTTTGTTTTACTGCTGTCCTTACCAGAGCCATGAGGCAGCTCAACTGCCACCAGCAAGACTGGCTCGCACAAACCCAAATTGCGAGCACGACCAATTTGAAACGCGAGCCGTTAGCGATAGCTTTTCAGTCGCTTCCATATTGCTTACGCATGGCATAAAATGGCAGTTATTGCCATTTACGATTAAATGACAAGATTCAATCCGGAGGTACACCCTATGCAAAGCATGAATATTTCACTACCTGATCCGCTCAAGACATTCGTCGATGGGCAGATCGCAGAAGGTCGCTATAGCAGTGTGAGCGAATATATGCGCGAACTTATCCGCGCTGACGAGAAGCGTAAAGCCGAAGACCGGCTCGAAACCTTGCTTCTTGAAGGACTCAACAGCGAAGAAGCCGTGTTCACTCGGGATGACTGGGATGCCATTCGGAAGGAAGCGCTGGTAAAAATTAATCGAAAGAAACAGCTATGATTCCCCACTTTTTGCACGCCCTCCAACCGAGAGGGCCTGTCAGGTCTAGATCAGGGGGATGGTGAGTGCGATTGAATTTTAGTTGTGGGACGCATGGAGCGGCTTGGCATACGCAGCAAGTTCCCATTGACCAGTAACGTCAGAGCGTGTCCATTTATCACTTTCGGTGGGGTCAAGCTCCATCATGATAAATTCTTCTTTAAATCCTAATGCGGTATATGCATCTATTGCTGTGTGAATGGGCGTAAGGCTTACTTTTCCGTGATTCCCGTTAGTTTCGGAAAAATTTACAGTGTGCTCTATGAGTAGTCCACCAGCTTGTTGCGTTCCAGGATGCGTAATGATTTCTTTTATGTGTGTAACAGGACCGCCCCCAAAATCAATTTCTTTTAAAACCATCAGTCCTATAGGTGAATTATCAAAATTCAGAATGCATAAATGATCATAGTCTTTTTCAGAAACTGTTGTTCGACTGGCATTAATCATGCCCCTTGTTGCTCCGATTCGATCACTCCACTGAGTTTCTACATTTGATTCTGGCTTCCAATGCTTTTCGATATCCTGCTCCATTAAATCAGCAGCTTTCAAAAAATCATCTTCATTTACTTGTTTGAATAAATCATTATTTTTTTTAGACAAGTCATTAACTGGCGAAGCAGGCTTGTAAACGGCTAAAGAAATACCTATTTTCATGTTATTTTGTAATTTATTACCACAGTATATTTGAGGCAGAAGTATTGCATATAAGCAAAATAGAGGGATCTGAAATAGGCTTAGGAAATTTCTAATTTTTCCTAAGAACCTATTCAAAATCTTTTTGCCAATGAGGCTGAAATTATGTATTTTGTTTAAATGCGAAAAAAATACCCAAGCGATATAAGCCGCGAGATGTTTGAACAGATAGCGCCGCTCTTGATGAGTGCTCGGAAGCGAACGAAGCCACGGAAAATTGATGTGTACGACGTATTTTGCGCGATTCTGTATCTACTTAAAAGCGGGTGTCAGTGGGATATGATTCCAAGCGACTTTCCGAAGAAGACCACGGTGTATTACTACTTTCAACTATGGAAAGAGAAGCCGTCGGAAGATGGACTAAGCCTGCTTGAGCAGGCTTTAAAAAAATGTAGTTGGCGTGGTCCGCATCAGCAATGGACGGAGCGCGTTGACCACGTTCGTCATCGTTGATGCGCAAAGTGTTAAAAATACGGATACGGCAAAGTACAAGGGATATGACGCCGGTAAGAAAGTATCGGGTATCAAGCGCCATATTGCGGTTGATACCCAAGGCTTACCGCATGCGATTTCAGTGACAACGGCCGATGTGACGGATAGAAAAGGCGCTTTGGAAGCGCTGAGACGACACAAAAAATCATTATCCAAAGTCGTTAATATGCTAGCCGATGGAGGGTATACCGGAGAGCCTTTTGCCGATGGCGTACGCGAAATATTGGGAGCATCCGTGAGCATCGCCAAACGCAATGAGCTTCATACCTTTGCTGTGATGCCTCAGCGTTGGGTCGTGGAACGCTCTTTTGCATGGCTTGAGAAATGCAGAAGGCTGTGGAAGAACTGTGAACGTCAACTTAACACCAGCCTTCAGTTCGTCAATTTGGCATTTCTCGTTTTGCTCTTGAAAAGATGTTGAAAAGATTTTGAATAGGTTCTAAGAATGTCTGAGACGGGCATCGTGCAGCGCTTCGGCTCACCCGGCTCTTGCACGCTATCCATCAAGCAGCAGCTATTTCAGCCAAACTTTTCGCGCCACCTCATACCCCATCAAACAAGCATTCAATCGCTCAGCATCCGCATCGGCTCTGGCAGCTTCCCCGACAAGAAAACTTGCATCCTCTTTTGAAAGTTCGGCTCCGCTGGCACCGCGACATTCGATGGCAGCGGCGGCATTTCCGGTAGCGGCGTCCGGACGACGCGCAGGTCGGCGGCGCAGCTCGCGCAGAGCAGCATCGCGGCTGGCAGTGATAGTAGTAATTTTGCTTTGTTGGTCATGTTGAATGTCCGATATTGTGGAGCGCATGGTCGCCTCGGCCTGGTCTTTGGCGATGATCGCTTGCTCAAGGATGGCTTTGGCCTTGGTTGTGGCGGCGACTTCTCGGGCTTGCCAATACCGGGCCTCGTTGTGGCCGCCGACCAAGTAGGCGGCCACACCAAGAGCGAGGCCAGCCAGCCATAGTCGAGGATCAATCATGGTCATGCATCGACCGCACCGTAGCGCAGATTGCCTGCTATGCGCCCTGCCCATCCAGCGCCGAAGGTGGGCCAGCCTTTGAGTTTGCGTAGATAGTCGAGCCGCTCGGCGTTGAGGCGCATGATCTGATCGGTTTCACTCATGCGCTTGGCGGCTGCCGCTGTTACTGGTCCCCAATGGCCGTCGTCGGCGACGTTTAAGGTACGCTGGAGACAACGGATGGCGGTCGCGATGCCGCTGTTGACGGCAAAGTCCATAGCCTGATAGGCGACGCTGCCGAACATGTCATTGCCATGAATGCAATGCCAAAAATCACGTCGATAAATCTCAATCGCCTGTACCCGCGTCAGGTTTTTGATATCGACGTTGGGATAACTGCGTTTGCTAATGCCCCAGTGGGTCTCGCCACCGGGGTCGGCCGGATGATTGACATAGCCGCCTTCGTGACCGAGTACGCGCTCAATTGCCTGATCAAAAATCATAGTTCACCTCCTCCGTTAGCTTTCTGCTTCTCACGCAACCACCATCCAATGATCAGCACCAGCGCTGCTCCGGTATTGAACATCACCTCCGACCATTGGGTTTTGTAGTGTCCGTACAGCGGTCCAAGCGCGACATAGAAAGAACCGGCTGCGAGTATCAGATAACCAATCCAGTAAAAATAATTGGTCTGCTTGGTCATTTTGTTGAGCGTGCACATGGCATGCACCAGGACGGCGACGCTGACGAATGTATTGATGCAGAGAAGGAATAAATTCATGACGACACTCCTGAAAATTTTCGGACCCAATGCAGGCAGACGGGGACGATGGTTTGCGCGCATACGCCGATGGAGCAGGCGCATAACAACGGCAAAGCGCCTTCTCTGACGTGGGCTAAGTAGGGAAAATGTTCGGCGAGCACTGCCGCAAGTATCGGCGCACCGTAAGCCCCTAACACCGCACTGGTAAACACAGACACCGCCATGCGCAGGCGTGACGACTCGGCAATGAAACGCAGCGCAATGATGCCGCCGAAAAATCCTGCCACCAGATAGTTGTGCTGCATGCCGATGAATGAACCGGTCAGGGTGAAGGCGCTGGCAGCCGCTCCCGCTACGGCGGCACCGGTGGTGGTTGAAACAGACATTGCTTCTCCAATGTGATTGTGAATGGGCAGCAAGCGCAGTGGCTGACGATCTATCTGCCGATAGCCTTGCCGAGCGCACCTATCGCTTTGATCACGCCATCCAGACGCCCGACCAAAGCAAGCTGCACTTTCTGCTCCATTTCCCGATTTTTGATCCAGCTGGCGAATGCTTTGGCGCTCAGAAATTCACGTGCATCCGACAAACACATTCGCATCGCATCCGGGTACGACGTGCTTGAATATAAGCTCAGGCTAACCGCCATATTGCGCAGGTTTTCCAGAGACTCTTTGCGCGAATGCGCTGATGCAGCTTGAAACTGGAAATCGCGCCGGAGGCAATGCTGCGGCCTCCGTCTCCGTGTGCGGTAAGGCCACAAATCCTTCGCCGGTTTCTTCTATGCGGAAGAAGTGCATCAGTAGCTGATTGCCACGCTGGCGCAATGCCAGCAAGGCGACAAACTCCGATTCAGGATAGGCGCTGATAATTTGCATCCGGTTTTTCAGCCACTCTAAGTAGTTCAGCGCATCGAGATCAGGATCTGGCGCTGTTTCGCCGACCCGTAATAACTGCGCTGCCATACCGCCAATTAACCAGTGCAACTGGCCCGCGACTTTTGGAATCTGTCCGTGTAATTGTTCTATCGCCTCAGCCATCGCCCCGGTAATCGGCGAGATCAGCCAAGCGTCGCCGCCGTGATTGCCGATTGCCAGCGGGAAGTCCGGCGTGTCTTGTTTGACGTCCAGATAATCCATGTAATGGCCGTCGCCCAGCATGAAGTTGGCACCGCCGCCCTCTTCGCCGGTTGTGTGGGCAAGATAGTGGCCGACCACCAGCATGCGCTCTTGCACGGTCCAGTTTCTGGGATTAGTAACATGGCGTTCGGTAGGCGTGCTGTCTGTGTCAATGACCATCTGTAAAAAAGTAGTGGTCGCCTCTTCAAAGCGTTCGATTGGAATTGTGGCCAAAGCGCTGGCATCAACGATGGATAATTCGCGCAACTTGACTACAAGGCGGCGGGTTCTGAGCGGGGAGAATGCAATCATATAAACCTCGGTGTGTTATTTGCGCAGCGTTATAAATTTATCGACATCCCTACGATCAAGCGCGGTCAATGTCGCCAACGTCAACGGGATCGTAATATCGGTGTAATAGCCGTCTCGATCGATGGGGGCGTCAATCGGCTCGCCGATGGTTTCTATCACCATCGGGGCAAAGCTGCGTTGCTTGTATTGGAAGCCGATCAATTGCGGCGCAGTGGACGGAAACATGCTGCTGATGACGCCTTCATCTTTGGTCCCGGCCAGCCGTTTAACGAGGCTGTCGTCGCTCAGCTTTTGTGGCAGCGCCCATTCCCATATTTTTTTGAGTGGATCGAAGACCTCCCCTTTGGGGTTGCTAAAGGCTCTGAAGATCAATGAGACGTTGATTTTGATCGGCGGCATGCCGGTAAAGATTTGGGTTGAGTTGAGCTTGGTAATCCCGGTTCGGCCTTCGAACTTTTTGATGCTGGCTTCAATCTTGCTGACATCTTGCGGGGCTTGTTCCGGTGTGCCGCCGAAACCGAACATGCGTTTTAAGTCATTAATCCCCGGCAACAGCGCGCCGGATTGCAACATGGCGATCAGCGCCGGGGCTTTGCTGTCGGGGCTGCTTTGTTCGAAGGGAGATTGCCAGTTCAGGGTGGCTTCGATATTCCCGCCTGCCGTCACTGGTGCATGGACTTCGCATTGTTCCTGCCCTGTGCGTTCGCCATGCCGCCCGACGGGATAAATTTTAGCGATCAGATGGGGCGACAAGCCTAGCCATTCCGAGCGGAGTATTTGCATGCTCCCGGTGGTTCCCTGCCCTGCATCAGCCATGTTTATTTTCCTTAAAAAAACGGGCAACCGTAGCTGCCCGCTTTGTTACAGATACCAGCGTATTTATTTGCTCAGGCCCATCTTCCGATTCAGACGCATCGATTTCATCCGGCGCATGGTGGCACCCGCCGTATGTGCTTTGCGCTGGGCCTTGCGGATACTGACCTTTTGTTTTGCGCTCAAACGCACATGGCCGGAGACGCGTTTGTTGATCCGTACTTTCTTGCCTTTGCGTATCACCATGCGTTTTTTGTACACGGCGTCCAGCGCGGCATCGCTGGCTTCGTCGCCGAATACGAAATTGTCGATATCAGCCATCGCTGCATCATCGCCATCGGCCAGACTGGCGGCCAGCAGATCGCGTATCCGTTCTGCGGCGGCGTCATCCCAATCGTTGAGTAACTTGCTACAATCCTCGTCAGAGACGCCTTTCTCCTCCATGTAATCCCAGGCGAATTCCAGCGCGGTTTCCAGTACGTCGGCCTCGTCCTCAGTCAGTTCGCCGTCTTTATTCGCATCGGCAATCCCGACCATGTTTGCCAGCAGGCGATCGGCCATGCTTTCGTCCTCGTCGAGGTCGTCGGTTTCCAGCCATTCTTGCAAGGTCGCTGCTGTGGTCAGCGCAATGTGCGTGGCGGCATAGTCGGCGGTTACATTCGACTCTTCCATTTCCGTAGCGGAATCCAACACTACCTTTTGACGCAATTGGACCGCATCCTTGCCATAAAACGTGTTGCGGATCGCGGTTGCTGCTAAGTGACTCATGATTTCCATCCTTTCATTTCTGCAACCCGCTTAGCGGGAAAGTGTTTGGCTGACGAAGGTTTGACGGTTAGTGCCGTCGTAGCGCACAGAGTAGGAAACGTCCATGCGATCGGCTGGCCGCAAGGCATTCGCTTGCACCGCATACTGGAACGCCTCGCCGTCCATCTCGGCGCTGGGCATGATCCAGCCAGCCGCTTTTGCGCCGGTGAAAAGGGTTTTGAGGAAGGTGATGGTCTTTTTGATCGAGACATCCATCGGCAATTGCAACGCCTCTTTGCCAAACCGCGTGACCCAGTCATCAATCGAGCTAGACATATCGGCGACCGAAATTAACTTTTTAAACGAGACCGTGGTTTTGGCGCAGGTGAGTGAATCGCTGAAGACGTATTTGCCGCCACCGTTGTATTTGACGTAGATCACCGGGTTGATTTTGGCGTCGGCCAGATCGCTTAATTCGTCATCGCTCGGTGAATACAGTTGCACAATACCGGTCCTGTCGAGCGGCCAGTTTTTGCCAGCGATGGGATAGTTTTTGGGAGCAAAGCCGTTGGAATCTGTTTGCGCATTGCGCAGACAACGCCGGGCAATGTTGTAGGTCGATGTGCCAAGCACCACTTTGCCGTTTAAGCCTAACGGATCGTCCGACTTGAGTGGCGTCCAGAATGCCTGGCAATAATGCGAATCGAAGTTGAGTTGCGCGATAAACGCGATTGCGGCTTCCGGGGTCAATGTGCCGGCCACATCCCAGACGAATTGACGGTTGGTGTCATAGGCCAGTTGCGCCAGCGCGGACAGCATGGCCGGTGCTTGTGAACCTCCGCTGGCGATGTAGGCGTAGTCGTACTCGGTCTTTTGCAGCAAGTCGCGCGCGCGTACAAAATCGGGTACGCCGTAAGCCGTACTGCCCTCGGAGAAATAGGCCATCAGCGGCGACACGGCAAACTGCGGACGACCGTTGGTATCACGCCCGTAGGCATTCGATGTCGGGGCAATTTTTGCATCCTTGCCGACCATGACTTCAACGTTGTCGGTCAGGCGCTCAACCACGTCCGGCAAATAAGCGCTTTGCTGATAGTCATCGAGCGCATCCGGATCAAGTGAGCCGAAAAATTCGTAGAGCAGAGTGCGTTCTTTATCACGCAGACGTAGCGTTATCCATCTATTTTCCACTGGCGCGCCATTGGCAATCACCGCATCTGCGTGAAGCTCCACTATCACGCCATCGTTGTAGCATTCGAGATGTTTGATCGCCAGTAAAAACGCCTTATCCGTTGTCACCTCTGCTGCGAGCGAGAATTCAAGATCGGAAGTAGCGGGTTCGGGCTCTCTGACAATGATGCTGTATAGCAAGGCCGTCTCGGTTGTCAGGCGTTGCACTACCGCAGACGCGGCACCTTTTTGTAGTGCTTCAAACACATGAATATGCGCCTCATTCAGCGCCGAAGAACGCAGCGATTCACCACGCCCTAGTTTCTGCTGGAAGTTGCCACGATTGACGCGAAACGGTTTATCGATACGGCCCCGCGTAGAGCGCATGGCGATGCAAAATACCTGATCGGAGTTATCGGGCGCGAAGCCGTCGGTCAAGTCTCGTAAGGGATTGAGCTGCACTCCCGATTGGGAGCCAAGCTGTCGGGTGAAGGCGGTAGACATAGCTGTCCTTATTTTTTGGGTGTGGTGGCCACATCGGTTTCAGGCGCGTCCGGCTTGGGTGGCTTTTGATTTTTTGCGCCGGGTGCCAGGCGTTTGGTGGCTGCCTCTTCCCCATTCTCGACATCCGTCACGTTGATTGCATCAGCCCACTGGTTGAGCTCAGCTAAGGCATCTATATCGGACACGAACCGGGTGAACAATCCGTGGTTCTTAAAGGTCACTTCCGCGATGTTGTCGGGCCCTGCAAAATTCGGCTTCAACTCAAGCCGCACATCCGGCAACACCAATGTGCGTGGCGTCTTATTGGTGATGCGCAATTGCAGAGGAAATGCACTGTGTCCAAACATCTCTTCGGCCAGCGCGTTGGCGCTCTTCCCCGTGAGGGAAGTCGCGCCCAAACTCAATGTACGTTTCATTTTCTTGATTCCTTTGGTGATGTGATTGTGCGATCGGGTTACTAAAGCGATTTATTCAAGCGCTTTGTTCCAGCGCTTTACTCAAGCGCTTTATTCCAAATTAATAACGTCAATCACAGCACAACCCATTGCCGACGGCAGATGCGGATTCACCGCCGTGAAATTGCGCGCATAGAAGCCTTGCTTGTAGCGCTGGTCTTCATCGGCATTCATGTTGATCAGCATTGGTGCCACCGCATCGCCGAGCACGAACGGGTTACGCGCTACCTGGGTCGAGCGCCCGATACAGATAATCCGGGTGGCGTGGCTATGGACGTCAATGATGCGCGGCGAGTAGTACACCTCGTACAGTCCGAACAGACGCCCGACCCGATAAATACCAGGGCGCGCAGTCACGCCAGATGGCGTAAACAGTGTGCTCGGCAGACCCTGAATATTGGCTGCCATTTTTTTAGAGACATACACATGCGTGATGCCGTGGTCCATCGTGTCTTCGGCCATTTGCTGGCTGACAGCGCCAAAAATGCAGGAGCCATCTTGCCAAAGCTGCGCACGGGATTTTTCCTGACCGTGGGTCTCCCATTTGAAATCCCAGATCGCCGCATTGTTGGCACCAAGCCGGGCCGCCTTCTCCAACACCTGATAGTGGCGCTCATTGGCAAACTGGTTACGAATCGCCAGCATCGATTCACCCATCGGATTGAGCCCGATTTCATTGGCCATCTGCGTTTGGCTATCGGTCGAGACAAACGCGTTGGCTTTCCACGGCGAGGCACGCAGGATGAAGCGGGTCGCGATGGTATTGACGATGGGGATAATGCCTTTGTTGTTCTCAAAATCGATGACCGCCTCGGCAATCACCGGCGTATTCGCGGGCAAGGCTGGGGCGGTCGTGATGTGCAGCACGCCGGTATCGGAATTGATTGCCCCGGAAATGGTATGTAAAACGCCACCCAAACGCACATAACCACTGATCGGCGAGGCAGACGCAGGCGCGTCGGCGCTGGTCTCTTTCGCCACCGGCAAACCATTGACGTAAATGATGGTGCGGCCTTTGAGCAACTTGGCCGAGGGCGCGTTTTGATCGCAGGTATCGGCGGTCAACTGAATCGGCGTGATCTTGCCGCCGAAATCGTCACCACTACGCTCCAACAAATGCGTGCGCTGGGCCGAGGTGTAGGCCCGTCCGCTCAACACGCCATCCATTAATTCGCCAGCAGCGTAATGACCGAATGTGCTGCCTGCTTCATGCGATACGATCACCAGCGGCGCTTCGTTGGAGCCGATATCCGCCGGCAGATAATTCGCCACCGGAATCGCTTCTGCCATCGCCGCCGTGATCGAAATGACGGCGCGATTTTGTTGCAAGGACATCGGATCGTGCGCCAGGTTGGAGGCAGAATCCAGCTTGTACTTTGAACGTGCATTCTCCGTCGTCGCATAGGCTTGATGCGTGGCCCACTCCAGCACGTCCGCGGTCGGCTCTACGCCATGCTCGGCTTCGTAAAATGCAGCGCCATCCAGCATCGCAGCCGCAATCCCGGCCCGTCTGTCGCCTGCTTCATCGAACAGGATTTGTAGATTTTCTGGAATCTCGACACCAGAAATTGACGCCGACAAGCTTTGCGCATCGGCAATAAATGCGTCGGCGCTGGCTGAGTCGAGCGTGCCGGAATTGCCGATCGCCGTTTCTTTGAGTTTGCTATAAAAGGTACTGAATTTTTCAGTTTTAGCGTTGTTGTATTCCGCATGTTGCTTTGGCATTTTTCACCCTCGTCATCATTAAAATAGCCCCAATGGCAGCGCAGATGAATGACCTGCGCGGTATGTGCATTTGAATTATTACGCGGTGAGGTGGGGTTAGATTTGGGGGTTTTCCATGTTGATAAGGAGCTACATAAGCCGACCTGTCGGGCTGGTAATGTGACATACGACGGTTGTTGAGAGATATTTTCAGCTACCCTCTATGGACGTGCGTTCAGAGCGGTATATCGCGCGGATACAAGTGCTTGATCATTTATACAAAATTTCGTATAAATGCCATATCGAGATTTATTGAAGAAGATAGAGCGATGAGTAATCAACGATTTACCAGCGTGTGGGATGCGATTGAAGATGCGCCCGAGGAAGCCGAAAACATGAAACTTCGCTCGGCGTTGATGATGGCTTTGAAAGAACGCATTAACCGCGCCAGTCTGAGCCAGGTACAGGCCGCTCAGATATTTGGCGTCACACAACCGCGTATTTCTGACCTGATGCGCGGCAAGATCAGCCTGTTTGGTTTAGACGCTTTGGTCAACATGGCGGCAGCGGCTGGCATGCACGTCGAAATGCGTTTATTGGAAGCTGCGTAGGGTGCCAGTGTTTCGGCTGCCCTATGCATAAAGGCACGCAACGCGTCTTTATGCATCAGGCTTCCACGGTTCAATGGCATAGTGTTTCTGTTCATATGTTGAAACCAAATCACCAACGATATCCAGCAAGTCTGAAAGCGGATGGTCGTCATCATCACCGGCAGTCTCAATTAGAAAATTCATTAAAGACACCATCTGGTCATAGTCATCTTCATTGTGAACTGAGCGAAGATGGGTCACAGCGTAGAGGCCCTGCCAATTGGTTTGTATCGCTTGAATGTCGAACTGCGGGGGAGTTGCGTGCATGATTACACCTTGCTTTTTGATAGAGTTTTTTCCCTACACCAAGAGAGCGTGCAAAACCTGGGGAGATGGCAAGATGAAAATCCGGCTGCATTCTTTTCGGCAACGTATGATTGCGGTAATCCACAAACGTCAGGTCATTTGAAAAGAACAGATAATAGCCATATATAAAGGAATGGCAATGAATGACAAAAATGCAAAAGATGCAAGTTTGGTAGCGCAATACAAGGCCACTGCAGCATTGCTTCTGGCAGAACGTAAGGCGAAGTATAAGGTATCGGGGCAACCTGATAAGGCGCGCGGCGGTGTGGTTACCATCCGCTTCGCCAGTAATGCCCAGCCCTTGTCGGCCTTCGGTGGTGTGAGCAAGGTCCTTGGGCCTTCGCGTATCCAGATTCCTGAGTACAAGCTGCATCGCATAAAGTGAGACAACAAAACGGCCTTTGAAGGCCGTTTTGTTGTTTTGTCGCGGTGTTGGAAAACTGCGAAGGATGATTGTGATGATGAGCCAAAGAAATGGCTAGTAAGGGAGGGATAATTGCGAAATCACGGAAATCATACGTTAGTAAATTCTTCGGGTATGAGCATTCAAGCAGTCCACTTTGACAGAGCAGCGAAAGCACCTAACGCAATGACAACAATAGTGCCAAGTTTGATGGTCAGGCGTAATTCCATTTTTTCCAGTTTTGAATCAATATCCTTGTGTACATCAGTCAAATCACGCTTCGTCGCAACATCTACAGATTCATGGGAGTCGCGCACAGCTATCGAAATAGCCTCTGCCTGCTGTTCGGGTAAACCGGCAGCTTCAAGGGTTTTGATGAATTTATGGGTATCGAATGTAACGCTTGTCATTGCTAAATTCACTTAGATCTGGTTGCCGGTCAAATTGACATTATGTCGGAGTACGGAAAATTTTTATGAATCTGAATCTGAATCTGTTTTTGTATCTGAATTCAGATACTCATCTGTGCAGCGCCTCGTACAATCTCCATAAGCATCGTCCATCAAGACATTGAAATGGTCCTCAAAGTCAGAAAACACTTCATCTCTGTCAGAAATTTCATGCTGTTGTATGTATGTAATTAAATTTTCTTTGACGTCGCCTTCTATTTTTTTGCGAGACTCCCTAAATGCATCACAAATTTCTTCATAAAAATCTCTCCAGTGACCTATTTTAAGACCTAGCTGATTTTGACTAAAACAATCTTTAATATCAGCATGATTATCACTTAAGCGATATTCAAATGCATCCTCAAAATTAAACTTCATAAAATTATTAACAAATGTTTCTATGTCAGAGAAAGTTCCTTTTTTCTCAATAAGCGAAATAAGTTCATCGTTGGTTGGTTCCTTACCTGGTTGTATGGAAATGGATTGGACGGTGGAGCTTGGTTCGTTAAAAAAAGATCTTGGGATTGTTGGACTTAGAGGAGGAGTAACCGGTATAACAAAAAACCTTATATAAAAAATATTGTTAATCACTAACAAATTATTTTATCATTCGGAAAAAATACACCAAACAAAATCCGCTCATATAACTTCGTGTTACGTCCTTTTTTATTCCCTTGCTTTCCGACATAGAGGTAGCAGAGTAAATAAAATTCCTGACAACCAATGACTCACGCTAATACCGCAATTTCCTCACTAACCGCCTCGATAGCTTCATCTAACGCCATCGACTTTTCTTGCAACGCAAACTCAATCTTAGGAGCCGCCGTCCGTATATTCGACGGCAATTTAATCCGCACCTTAGCCATCGCCGCCTGAAACTTGGAACGACCGCTATCCATCATAGTGACGACTTCCCCAATCGCGGCCGCCTGATCGTCTTGATGTTTGAGTGGGACGATCTTGCCATTGAGCTTGACCTGAAAAATATCACCCGTCTGCTTAATAGAAAATATCACCACCTGGCTATCAGCAAATGTCAGCAGCATTTCTCGGTATGACACGCCCGATGAGCGTTTGATGTTGGGCGACACATCGCCGTGGACGATATGCGCACCCGCCCGCGCAAAGTAACGGACCACCGCCCGGGTCGCGCTATCCTTTTTACTGCCCATATCGTTGAAATTGAAAACCAGATTCTTTGCCATGTATTCCTCGTGACGATGGATTAGGGATTAGCCGAGCCGGTGCTTGGGCCGTCATGTTCAGTGTGATGATGCGATTGAACACCGATACCGTTACTGACAATATCGCCGCCAGTATTTTCAATACCGCCTTGAATGTTTGCAGATGCCCCACCAGCGCCACCGGACCCGGCCATACCGCCTTGATAAGTCAGCAATCCGGTCGCGGTGACATTTTCTGAAAAAGTCGCTTGAGGCGTGGTGACATCGACCATTTCACTGGCGTTGATCTCATAGCGCGTACAGTTCACCCGAAAAATCCCGTCAGCGGTAAGCTCGATATTGGCGTGATGCCAGCGGCGCCAGTCAATCGCATTACCGCTTCTGGGATTGCGAAAGCCGGTAATGATCGGATAGCGCGGATCGCCGCCTTCGAACGCCAGCCAGACCAGATCGCCCGGGACTATTTCGATTTCCGTAGCGTGAGTGCCGGTCTTACTTTTGTCGCCGATGGGATACTCGATTTCTGCCAATGGCAGGACATCGGCACCATCCGTCAATCCGGGGATATCAACGCGGCACTCCCGCGCAGCAGCGTCATAGCTGTGGACGATACCGGGGATACGTGCAGGAAGCATGCCTTACTCCTCCATCGTGCCAAGCCAGAATTTGGAATACATCTGGCTATCGCCACCATCCGAGCCGCCCTCGAAAACGTGCGCTGCGGTGATGATGGCGTACTTGCTATTCTCTATTTGGATCACCTTGCCGGCATGCACGGTGGGCTGATAATCGGTGGTCATGATTTTTCTCCGGACCAGCGCCCGCGTCATATTCCACAGCACACGCGTATCGGTTCTCGGCTGATACCGAATCGACCTACCCTTGGCGCGATTGCCATAGACAAAAGCTCCGGCCGCATCGATGGAAAAGAATGTTGGCACCTCATGCCGCTCCATGAATCCGCTCTCAATATTTTCTGTTGTATCGAATTCAAGACTGAGTATCGGTGCTTGTTTAAAGATATCTTGCAGCCGGGTGAACGTCACTTCGCGCCCATCGGTATAGATAGCGCCACCCTCTTCTTGCAACACCCTGGCGACTTCATAGCTGGGAACACCGCCCGCAAAACAGGCAAAGCGGGCAATAGAATAATCGGCATTAATCTTGACGCGGGCCCCACAAGCGCCATAAATACTCCCGAGCGTCGCACCCTCTTTAATCACCGCCGTTGATCGACGAAAAGCGATTTTGTGACAAGGATCGAATAACGCGACGATATGCAGCGCAGCGAGCATGTCGTCGCCCTGCGTATGGGACGCTGCCCGGCTACGCTTGACTTGCACAATCCTAAAAACGTAACCCTCATTGGCTACGCTGATGGTGTGGTCCTGTTTCAGCGCAGCGATCGTTCTCTCGTTGGCGCGAACGATGGCTTCCAGCGTCATCGGTACCGGCGCTAAATCGGAATGTAAACAGGCACTCAGCAACATGTCGCCATCCAATACTGCACCGGAGGAAAGAATGATTTGCATAGGATGTCTACACCGTGATGACTGGCATGCAGAACATCAGGCGCTGGACGTCCATTTCTTTTTGAGTGATGTCCTGGGCGATCTCGGAGGCTGAGCGTCCATAAACGTCCACACCCAGTGAACGCGACGCCTCTAAATAGATGGCGTTCTCGCGCTCAACGTAGAGAATAAATAGCGGACGCACGATCGCCCATTCGCTTTGGGTCAGCCACGTGTCGCTCTCGACAAAGCCGCCGACTGGAAACGGATCGTCTGGAATCGGAAAGCGAGGAAAAGAGGAAAACGTGACCCACGGGTCACGCTCCTTCATCGGCATTGCCACCTCAGCGGCTACTTCAGGCAGTAAGCTATCAAACGTCCCGTAACCGCTACAAAATCGTGCAGCAGACAACGCTTGCGCAAGCACGCCCTCATCATCCAGAACGATTCCCACCGGACGTTCTTTTTCACAAAAGAGCTTTGCCAACTCTTGCAGCGTTATAGAAAATGTCGGCATGGCGATTAAATATTGCCCGGAATTTCTTCGCTAAAATAATGGAAAAAAAGCGTGCCTGAGATGTTCAAAACCTGAGAGCGGTTTTCCCAATCGCGATCCGGGTTATCGAGCTGGATAAAGCAGTCATAAATCGGCTTGGCAACCGAGAAATGCGACGGCGTGCCTTCGTAGACTTTGGCGTTAAATTTACCGCCGCTGCGTATTAAATTCAGCATCATCCGCGATACATGACCCGCTTTGGTCTCCATCAAGGTGATCTGGCCTTGCTGATTGATTTTGACCTGCTGCGGCTCCCACTTCGCCGCCCCCAACGGCATCGGCACTTCAATTTCACCCGCGCTAGATAGTTCAGGCCAAGGGAATTGCTTGGTCACCAGCCACATCTGCTCGAAGCCCTCGATTTCAAACGCCGCATCGCTGGAGATGGCCTTGTCCCCCATCGCTCGTGTGGTGTTGTAGATGCTTTGCAGGTAGCTGGGGTTCGATATCGTCATGATGCCCTCGTGCGGGTAAGTTAGGTGGGCTAACTTTATCGGCTAATGAGCGCGTGGCTTGCGGGTGTTTTCCATGCTTTTCAGAAATTAAACCGGATCAGCACAAATAACTCAAATTGAGATATCATGCGGCATGCGCGTCATTTCAAATAAATCTTTAATGCAATTTTCGGCATTACATGCTGATGCAGATAGCCCACTTCAAGCTTGGCGAAAAATCATTGAGACTAATCTGATTGCCAATACCAACGAAATGAAACGCTGCATCAACGCTGTTGACATAGTTGGCGAATATCATGTGTTTAATATTGGCGGCAACAAATACCGGCTGATCGCTTTCATTAAATATTCGGCTCAGCTCTGTTACATCAAACATGTACTTACCCACAAGGAATACGATAAAGGAGCATGGAAATGAACGTTATCGACATTCAACCCATCGCGAAATCATGGCAGCCATTTCATGCCGCGTCCGATGTCGGCCACATCAAAGACGAGGCCCACTATGACCGTATGGTGGCACTGGCCGATCACCTGGTTGATTCGGGTGCAGCCAATGACGGTCATGATTTGGAAGACTTGTTTTTATTGGTCTGCGACTTAATCGCACAGTATGACGATAAGCATTACCCGGCTGGCAACGTAACGCCGACCGAGATGCTGCGCTTTCTGATGACGCAACATGGATTAACGCAATCTGATTTGCCGGAAATCGGTACCCAAGGGGTAGTCTCGGAAATATTGCGTGGAAAACGCGATCTCAACCTCAGACAAATCAAGGAAATTTCAGCAAGATTTAATATGAATCCAGCTGCTTTTTTATAAATTGCGACGCAACGTGACGAGAAATTTCAACAACCTTGAGTGAACCAGAAATTAGCCAGAACAAAAACCGTAACAACTAAAGCCATCGGCTACCAGACATACCCCCCGTCGCAACATGCGCAATCCCTCTGTCACGCACGTCCTGACCGATATCTGATTTTGGTGCAATCACAGTGACGTTCATTGGCGCTTGCCGCGAATTCAATTGGGTGGCGGTCGATATGGATGCTATTTCCGGGATATCCGGCATCTTGGTAAATGTCGCGACGTTTGGAATATTAAGAATCGCGGAAAGGTTGGGAACCGCTGGAGCAATGCCAGAAGCTGCAAACGTCGGCATGGTTGGACTTAGATTGGACAGAGCAAGCAACTTCTCCTTTTCCGCTGAAGCCCGTTCCAAGGTACTTTTTTTCACATCAACAGATGAGTTTTTAAAGAGACGTCCATTGTTGGCGATTTTGTAATCCTGAATGGCGGCAACAATATCCGCGTCCTGCATTGTTGATACATCCCTACCCTGCAGCGCCGATTGAATCAGCTTACTCTTGCCGCCAAACTGCACCGCAGTAGACCATACCGAATCATGCACGCCTGCACCGCGAGCGCTCAGATCGATCCCGGTTTTACGCAGCATTTCCATCTGTGGATCGTAATGCGTATTTTTGATGAAATCATGTTGGGCAGCACCAAACTCGGTATCCGTTGCAGCAATCTCCTTCCATTTTGCATTGAAATGCCTGGAGCCCGGGGTCATTCCCTTAAAGTCGGCACCATACTTTGACGCCGACAAAAACTTGTCCAAGGTCCCCATTTTTGATGACAACTGATACGTACCATACGATGCACCGCCGTGGTCGCCCCGACCGGTCGATATCGTTGCCGCGCCGCCTGTGCCAGATTCGAATCTTTTTGAGGTTTGACCTAATACCCAATCTTTGGCATTCGTAATGGCGCGACCAATTGGTGCGCTCGATCGCTCCAGCCGTTCCTTACCGTAGCTAAGCACAGCCCCAGCCGCTGCACTTACTGGCTTCACAATGTTTTTGTTCACAGTTTGCGCAGTCGCCAACGCGGCTTTGCTTACTGCCTTTGCTGCGACTTGCGCGTTGGTCTTCAGATCAACGCCGGTCTTTTCTTGGACATAATTGTTGGCTGTATTCCCCGCTTCAACAGCCTTTTCTTTGACTGCATTGACGGTCTTAACGACGCTATCTTTAGCGGCAATCACCGCATTCTTTGCCATATCAAACTTCTCTTTAAAGAAGCCGGTAACAGCATCCCACCCATCGCTGATTTTTTGCACCGCGCCGTCCCACGTCGCCGAGATTGTGGAGCCAATCTGATCCCAGTCTAAGGTGGATAACCAGCCGCCCATGACTTCGCCTAGCTTGTCGCCGAGCATACCGCCAACAATTCCTCCGACCGGCCCTAGCAACAGCCCCAGACCACCGCCGACCAGCGCACCGATCCCGCTCCCTGCGCCGGTGTAGCGATCACGACGATTTTCTTCCGGCGTTTTGTTCGGATCGTCCTCACCAAACATGCTGGCCAGCGCTGATCCACCGGCGAGCAGTCCGCCCAATACCGGGATGCGCCGTAATAAACCTTTGCCCAAGCCAGCCAGTCCTTTCGCGCCCTTGCCGAGCATGCCGCCTATCCCCGCTAAGGCTGGCAGCTTCGGCATCTTCGGGAGAAAGCTGAATAAACCGCCAGCGCCGCCAGTTGTCGGCTTTTTCTCTATCGCCGTTAGCTTGCGCAAGTTGGCCTTATTGAAGGCCGTCTCTTCGCGCCGTAACCCACGTAATTCGGTCCAGAGCCGCTTGATCCACACCATCTTCTTTTTATCTGCGCCACCGCTCCCGAACATCTTGCCAACACCACGTCCGATGGGCGTGACGATGGCGCTGAGCTCTTTCGCTGCTGCAATGCCCGGATCAACATCTGGCGCACGGTCTAAGGCATGGGAGGCTGACGCTGCGACCGCACCGAGTTTGCCGGGAACAGCTGAGCGGCTGAGATTGCTATTGAATTTGCCACTTCCATCTCGCGATTGGTCGGGACTGCAAGACAACGCTTTTGGCCTGGCGGCCCGGCCATTACTAACAAACCGCCCCTTGGCATCGCGCCGGATTGTTTCTGGAAAAGCCGCTCGTAGAACTTCTTTACTGACCAGTGTCGATTTTAATGGTGAGGTCGGTTGCACCACCGGGCGGGAAACGATCTGCGATACAGTTGCAGCATCCGGTCGGCGTGAAGATGCGCTGATTGGACGCGCCTCGTTATTCATCACGCGCTTAGCGCCAGCAGCGTTAGTCACCAGCGCCTGATGCATACCACGCACATCGTCTCTGATATGCGTCCACAACTTCAGCGCCTCACCCCAATCAGCCGGATCTCCCATCAGAAAACCAAAGTTATCAGACTTCATTGCCATATCAAATCACCGGATAAAAGGAGTCAAACTGTGAAAACGTCATTTGAATTTCCTGCACGTTGTCATCACGTCGCGAAAGGTCATATTCAATACTGGCCGGACGCATATACAACATGCTCTCAAAGCCGCCGCGATTGCTGAAGTCGGTAATGAAGGCGTGCAAGACGCGGATTTTGACGAGATATTCTCTCGGCACGCCTACCGTCCCGTCGGGTCTGGCCGCTGCTACCGCCTTCGATTCGAACCACTTTTTAAGCGTGCCAACGGCGTCATCCAGCGTCGTAATACGCATCTCTACCGACTCCAGACTGTTGACCGAATCAATCGTCCCGGACCCCACCCGGACCTTGTCGCCGGTAATCGTCCAGGGCGAATAATTCACCTCGGTCACGAACAGATTAAACATGCTGGCACCGTCGCCCGCTGTGAGTTTGGACACCAACGAGTCCATAGTCGACGGCATCAAATCGGTGACTTCAATCAGGAATAAATTCTTCTTTGCGTACCGGGTTGCGGAACAGGCGTCAAAGATGGCCTTGGCTTCTGCCGGCGTAATACCGCCCAGCAACGGCGTCGGCGTGACCCAATACGCGGCCAATGCGGCCAGACCATCCACGCGCGGAAAGTAGTTCGCCAGCAAGCCAGAATCAAGAAAGGATAAAGCCGCACCCTTAAGATCGCCATTGATCAACTTATTGCCAACGCCTAAACCGGTATTGACCAGCGCCCCCATTCCCGGCGGCAGATACTTCTTAGCTTGCCCGATGGCCGCAATCGCACCAGCGCTTTTAGGCAGTGGCAACTTGCCAGCAATCGTATCAAAGAGACCCATCGCCGCCCTCCTCTAGCGGTTTCTTCGCCATCCCTGCGGCGTAGGCGGCGGCCTCATCCTCATCCAACAGCATTTGTCTGGACAAAAACATAGCGGCAGTTTTTTCATCCAATCCCATCTCTCTGATCTGTGCCATCACTTGCGCCAACATCCCGGCCGAATTGGCCGACTCCAGCCGGGTGCGCTGCTTCTCCGCCTCCATCGCCGAAATCGAGCCATAGAAATTAATATTCCACGGACGCTCAGTCTCAGAAAAAACAATCCCGTAGCGATGCATCGTATGCAGATCAATCACCGAATTAAAGAAGTCAGTCAGCGCACCGCGAATCACGCGGGACTTTTCGGCGACCTGGGCACTGACTCGAAAAAAGCCACCGTCGCCCAGTCCACCCGAAAGCTGATCGGCAAAGCCCACCATCGACAAATCCACCCCCAGCGCACCGCCCAGCAGGCGCGCATGCATCATCACATCATCGATTGACAGTTCACCGTTGCGGCCCGAATTGCCTACAGTTTGCGATAAGTTGACGAGCTGTTTTTCGCCGTGATACGGCAAGATCGTCGTAAATTTTTCGACTATCGGCTGACCATGATCAATTGCCCATTGGGCACGCTGCTTGGCCTGTATCAGCATGTTCTTGACCCGCTCGCCAAACAGCTTTTGCTGATCAGCCGTCATCCCATCGCCATTGAATCCCAACACGCGCTCATCAATTGAATCCGCAAAACGTTGTCCGATTAAGCCAATCAGCGACGCATATAAATGGTCATAAGCCTCTTCGGCCTGATGCAGAAAAGAGCCGCCCACCATCGCTGGCAGGATCGGCAACGCATCAAGATCATTTTCGGATAACGCCATTTTGATAACCTTGTCCTGCACCGCAAACTGCGGCACCCAGACCAGCCTCGGCATTTTTAAGCGCAACAATTGCGTGGTATCGAGCCGTTCTATCGCTTTGGTGCCGGAATACACCAGAAACCCCACCATGCGATTGCCCTTCTCATAGGGTTGCACCATAGGCGGTCTGACAATTTCACCGAAATACATATCCTGCACGCCGCCACTATCCACATATGGCCTGGCATAACTATCCCCAAACGTCGCCCCGTTATAGGCCATGTTATGCGCCATTTGGTTGAGTTTAGGCGTCAGAGCGGCATCAATTTCATCGACCATTTTGGCGAGCTTGATGTTCTTGATCGTGTCGGCTTTTTTTTCGATGAAAACCGTATTACCAGTGGTTTCATGACCGCCCAGCGCCGAGGTGACGATCAGCGAGAGCGCGCCCGAGACAATCGGATCGCCTTCCATAAAGGACCATTTTTGATAGATTTGGGTGCGCATGCGAGCGGCACGGCGACCGGTGCCCAGCAGCGATTGCGTGGCGGAACCGAAGTCGAAGGCGTAGGGATCATCTTTGCCTAAGTCTTCGACCTTTTCGACATTATTGGAAAACCACTTCCTGGCCGACGTGCCTAATTTGCCAAAGATACCCGGCGTATTCTTATCAGTCTCTTTTGCCATTGTGCCGCTCTGAATAGTCTGTATTCAGTATTGTCGGGGACAAATTCAGAGGGGATTTTTGGTGATTTCCATTTAAAGGTTGGCAATGGATGCCGTTGTAGTACATCGCCCAACAAAAAATCTTCAGTGTGTATAATACACATCATGAAAAGCGTCGATCTAATAAAACTGTTAAAGAAAAATGGCTTTGAGGTCGTCCGCATAAGTGGCAGCCATCATCAATTCAGAAAACAAGGCCGCCCAGGCGTTGTTACCGTCCCCCACCCCAAAAAGGATTTGGGCGTCGGATTGGTAAACACGATTTTGAAACAAGCTGGATTGAAGGAGTAATGATGCGATACCCCATTGTGATTGAACCAGGCGACGACGACACAGCATACGGCGTGGTGGTCCCAGATTTAGCCGGGTGCTACTCGGCTGGCGACACGCTCGATGAAGCCGTAACTAATGCAAAAGAGGCAATCGAGCTGCATATAGAGGCACTACTTGCTGCTGGCGAAGCGCTGCCAGCAATTCATCCCTTGCGCTACCACCAAGCTAACCCCGACTATGCCGGATGGGTCTGGGCATTGATCGAGATCGATATGAGCAGGCTTGAAGATGTCACTGAGCGGGTAAATATAACGTTACCGCGCCGGGTGCTACATATTATTGATGAGGCAGCCAAACGCGCAGGCGAAAGTCGTTCAGCTTATCTTGCCCGGGTTGGTGTGACTGAGGCTACGCATTACAGTGCTGCACACGTTTAAGTCTGTAGCGCATCAAGTACTCGCCACATGCCCCACTCACTCAGCACCTAACAGCTTGCGACGACGTGCAAAGGCGCGCTCTAACGCTGGTGAAGGTTGTGGCGGAGCCAGCAATGCCTGGGCGAAGCACTCTTGATCGGCCAGCGTCATCCTGAGCTCAGTTTTTAGCTCACCCATAAAATCGGCATGTGTCGTTCTGGGCGCGTCTGGGTTGTTTGATGCATCCAGTCCGCGCTGAATATGTGCTTTAACGCGCAGTGCGTCGTCGCTATTTTCCAGATCGCCTGTCAAGTCTTCGTTCGGAACTTGGTTTAAAACGGTTGCATTCATTTTGACCACCTCATTTTTACCAATTTTTATTGTAGCCGAGGATTTAGACCTCGAATAGCTACGAAAACGTCGGATAATAATCACACATCTTTCGTGACACTACTCCCCTTTTTTACCTGTGCCATCACGTGATGCTTCGACGATGGGCATCAATTGCGGGAATGCCAGATTGTCGGCGTTGCATATGATTTGGGGGATTTCTACCCTTAATAGGACTGCCCGACCTTACGCGTAGGAAAAGTTAATATTTGCACTTGAGCGGAGTCAGGGAAAATACTTGTCGATATGTAGTTTATAAAATACAATAAGGCATGATCGAAATAAAGCAAACCGAGACTTTCCGGAAATGGCGAATGCAGCTTAAAGATGAGCGGGTACGCTGTTTGATAGCGTCTCGCTTAGACCGTCTTGGCTTCGGACATGCAGGGAATGTGGAACCTGTGGGGCAAGGGATTAGCGGATTGCGCATCCATTACGGTCCTGGATACCGCGTCTACTTTCACAAACGAGGCAACACGATTATCGTTTTGCTGTGCGGCGGCGATAAGAGTACGCAAACAAAAGACATCAAGACCGCAAAACGTCTGGCTGAGGAATGGAGTGAATAAAATGGCTGAAAAATTAACTACTTATGATCCCACTGAGGATTTAGCTTCTGACGAAGCAATGGCAACCTTTATGGCCGAAGCATTCGAGACTAGCGACGCCGGTTATATCGCCCACGCGCTTGGCGTAGTTGCCCGTGCGAAGGGTATGGCGCAGATTGCCGGACAAACCGGCCTTTCCCGCGAGCAGCTATACCGTTCCTTCAGCGAAAACGGCAATCCGACCCTGAAAACCACTATTGCAGTGATGAAGGCACTTGGCTTAGATCTGACCGCGAAGGTTCACGCATGAATATCTCAAACAGGTCAATCACTATCGATTGCGATGTACCTTCGCCCCTCGCCGCAACCAGGAAATTTGCGGAACTTGAGAACAAGATGTCACCGGAGTCGCTTGCACGGTCCGATGCAATCTATCGCCAACTCCTGGCGGAACTTCCCCCACGGGAGGATTAAGCCATGCGCACCACTTATGGTGATGAAGATGATATTTTGGTGATTCATCTCTCTTAAAAACCAATTAGCCGTGAGGTTTCGCAAGATTGAAATACCCACATCAGTTATGCAACCGATGGCACGGTAGTAGAAATTGTCGTGCTCGATGCGGCGGTCAGTAGTGTATTACCTGTTGAGATATTACATAGTTATGCGCCCAACTCTGTTGGGGGGGGCAATATTCAATCAGCGCGAACACACTTAGTTGCCATGCCTTCACATGCCGATCACAGCTTTCTTGACTTTCCCATTGCACACTTCGTTGCATATCTTCTCTCCTTGATCTGAAAAGTAGGAGCATGCACTGGGGGGTTTTACTTTTAACAGGTGGAGGCGTCGGATGCTTACTGTTTATTGACAATATACGAAGCATTACTCATTAATTGCTGGATATGACGCGGCAAAAATCACCGCACGACGAGGCTATCTCGTACATAGAGGCAAGCGGATAAGCGGCTGTAGCAATAATAAAAAACATTGTGTATTGGAAAATCGTTTTTTGCATTGGTAGCTTTCGTGACAAGCAATATGATCAAAGACCAACAGATTAAGGATTCGCGCATATGCCAACAATGACAAAAGCAGCCGAACGCAGAAAGAACAGTACAATAACCAACATGAACGCTTCCGAACTAGAGAAAATCCACGCTGAGAATGCCAAGCTTCACGCAGAGAATCGCAAGTTCGCGCGTAAGGTTTTCTGGTACCCAGCACGGTCGCTGATGTCACTACCCTCCTCGTAAAACACCTCCAATAAAAGCACCAAAACACAAACGTCTTTAAAGTCCGATGTTGATGATCCTGCCAGTCCCCTTGCTAACGAACACCGGTGCGACAGCATAAGTCAGGCGCGTCAGCGCGGTGATATTGAGGGTAATCATCGCATCCATCCCGTCTGCGTTACCGTTGAGCACGGAGGCGACCGCGCCGACCCCTGTCTTATTGAAAAGCTTCAATCCATCCTTACCAACGCCCATCAAACCTTCAACGGCGGCGTTCCACTCTTAAACAACTGCTTAAGCTGACTCCGCAATTCCGGTGTGTCTTGATGCTCGTGCACGCTCACAGCATGCTGGACTGCTGCGTCCAACAACTCTTCATCGTTATCAGCAGAGATCGCCACTGAGCAGTTCGAGGCACTCGGATATTCGCGGCAATCGATGTATTTGCGGGACATGATGGACTCCTTAAGATTAGCGATGGTCAGATAATTTCAGCGGACAAATGATCCGTCGCCGCCGAAGACTTTAGGTGTAAATTTTTCAACAACTACTAGGGCCTTGCTTCCAATACCAGATTGAACGGCGTCTCGGCGGCGCGGCGGAAGTGTGTGAAGCCGCCTTTGCTTACAACGTCCTTCAACCGTGCTTCTCCTGCCTGCGCGCCAAGCCCCATTTGGCCATCTTGTGAGAACGATGCGGGTGTGCAGATCATGGTCGATGCGGCGTAATAAATACGCCCTACCGGATTGAGGTTATCTTCTGTCTGGTCATTGGCGAACGGCTCCACAATCATCCAAGTGCCGTCCGGCTTGAGTGATTGACGCACGTGCGCGGCGGCACCGATTGGATCGCCCATGTCATGCAGGCAATCGAAAAATGTGACCAGTTGATAGTCACGCCCCGGGTAGTCTTTTGCGGCGGCGACTTCAAAACTGATCCGATCAGCGATGCCTGCTTTTTCCGCTGCTGCACGGGCCCAACGGATGGATGGCGCATGATAATCAAAGCCTGTAAAGGTTGAGTTGGGATAGGCTTGCGCCATCAATACGGTTGACGCGCCATGGCCGCAGCCAACATCGGCAACCATTGCACCGGCTTTCAATTTTGCATCGACGCCTTCAAGTGCCGGTATCCATGCGCTGACCAGATTGGCCGCATATCCTGGTCGGAAAAATCGTTCTGTTCCGTGAAAAAGTGCATGACTATGTTCGTGCCAGCCGACCCCTTTTCCGGTCCGAAAAGCATCTTCGAGGATGGGCAAATCGCGAAACATGGATTCGCATACCTGAAAGAAACCAGGGATAAATACAGGACTGGTGTCATCGGCAAAACAGAGCGCTTGCTCAGCAAGAAGTTCGTAGGTTTTGCTTGCCGGGTTGTACTCCACAAACCCCGCTGCGGCTTGTGCTGCCAACCATTCACGCACATAGCGCTCGGTCATACCAGTGCGTTGTGCGAGATCAATCGAGGTCATCGCACCCTGCCCTGCCATTGCGCGATATAAACCAAGCTTGTCGCCGAGTACGATAAGAGCCGCTGATGCTACCGCCCCAAACTCGCCTACCATACGTCCCATAAAATGTTGAAGTCGTTCTTGATCGATTGCCATGATGGTTCTCCTCATCATCAATCAGAAAGCAGCTTTATTTATAACGATTTATTGTTGCAATAAAGGGTAAATTGGCATGCGGAAATGACACTCAATACTCCCACTAGAAGTTAAAGTCTAGGAATCAAAAATACATTTGTCAACGACGTATTTACGCCTATTATTCAGGCTCTCCGGGCGGCTGTTACCTGTCAAAAAGTGGTGATTGTATTGGCCGCATAGTTGCATAGTCCCAAAGGTCCGGCCGATGGTACCGGATCTCAAAGTTTCAAGCATTAGCCCCAACAAAGAAAGAACCGCAATGACACACACCCCAACTACCCAGACCAATTTATCCATACGCTGGGCAGAGCATCCAGAACTGGCTGCACAGATTGCCGATTTTTTCTGCGCGCACGCGGATGTCAATTACATCTCACATATGGAACTACAAGAAGGCCGTGCAGTAGCCCTTGGAAAATGGCATCCAAAGTTATGGGAAGTCATTCATACGGAAGTCTCAGAGACTCTGGAGAATCCGGCAAATGATGGGTTTCATGATGCGATTGCCTGTGCGTGGCTGGACGAGGAACTGGTCGGCATCGCTTTTCTCGGATTCAACGCCGACAAGCCGGATTGCCGGTTTGCGGTGCTCGAAGACATGATTGTTTCGCCAACAGTACGTGGCAGGGGTATCGGTCAACAATTTATCGACTGGCTAGCCGCACAGATCAAAGCATACGGCGTGCAGCGATTATTTCTTGAAAGTGGTATCACCAATGCCAGTGCTCACCATTTTTTTGAGCGCACCGGTTTTAAGCAAACGTCGGTTGTGATGATGCGCGATCTGTAACAGGAACAAATACGCGGAAACAAATACGCAGGCGAAAAAAAACCCGCTCACCTTGCGGGAGCGGGTAAATCCAAACCTTAGGAGGTGTTGGAGGAGACAAATGAACTATATCGTAGCGCGTCGTTGAGGTCTTCTTTATTGTTGATATATCTAATATAGATAAATCGGATAATAGACCCACAACCGTACTGTTCGTCCGTCTTAATCAGCTTGCGAGCACCAAAAAATACTGCAATCCCGACACTATTCGAAAACAAATCAATCTGTTTTTGCACATCCCGGATAAGCAATTCAATTATATAAAGAAGAAGAAAAATACTGCCGTGCAACGTACTGAGAACGCTAAGGCAAAAAAAAACCCGCTCACCTTGAGGGAGCGGGTAAATCCAAACCTTAGGAGGTGTTGGAGGAGACAGACGAACTATAGCGCTGCACACCTTCCAAGTCTTCTTTATTGTTTGCATAACTCATATAAGAAAATCGCATAGCATCAAAAAAATAGAGTGGCTTTATACATCCGTCTCTCGCACATAAGTCGTTTTTTTAAATACTCTGTTAGCAATTTCATCAGCTTGTGATTGCAATTGATCCACAGATTTACCAGAACGAAACACGCCAAATCTGACCTTCTCTTGTAAGTCAGCGGCATGCTTCTGTAGCCTACTTGCATGCTTAAATTGTGCTTTTAACGTTTTTGAGGTTGATTTAATGTCATCTTTTATAACATATTTCTCCAATCGCTTAATATCGTGATTCAATTTATCGTATAGATCAGTATTGTTTGAGAGCGAACACTTGGCATTAGACTGACTTACTGCTACGAGCGTCGTTTTAAATCTTAAAAACTCTGTTGATAGGTTTGGTTTTATTTCTATAAATTGTGATCGTGAAGCCGTTGTTGACATGCTTAATGCAACATTGTTATCCATGAATAGCCCCTGAATAAAAAATTTAAGAACGTATAACATTTTATAAATATTTACATTCAAAAATCACCTGCCCATACATAAGCACACATCAATCAAACCCAATTCGCACCCCCACAGACAGCACGTTATTGACCAACCCGCCCCTGCTAAATTGCCCATCATAATTGGCATACCAACTCCACCGACGATTAATCGCTGTCGAAATACCCACCCCAGCCCAACCTGAATGACCTGATAGCGCGATTCCCTGCACGATGAAATGACTTGCTGGCGCGCCTAAAAAAGCTGCCGCAAAATCCAGATTCCCATTCGCAAACCCGTGTTGCCATTGCGCATAGGCTTGTATGGTGCTCTTACCCGCAAACCAGTCAACATTGCCCTGCCCTCGTACCCCAACCAAACCGGCCGTTTGTCCATACGACTGGCGATTGGCGATCAGTCCGAAGCTGCCGCCGGTTTCGGCAAAGCTGCCCCGTTCTAATCTGTCGTAAGCTGCGCCGATAAACGGCGTGAACATGATATTACGAGCGGCATCGTCCGACAATTTCAATGCATAACCGTACTCGACATAGGCCGAAAGCATGGTATCGGTATGGCTTGCTTGCAAATTTTCGATTTCAGCGCCAGCGATGGCCGTGCGCTTGACGGTACTGGAAACCGTTCCAGCGCCTACTCGGCTCGTGATGTAAGGACCACCATCGGCGTCATTATTGCCTTGGCTAGTGAGCGCATAGCGCCCATAGAGCGACACGCCTGTATTTTGGCTTTTTGAATTTCCGCCAAACCGATCGAAACTCGCTTGGCTATCCGAATACGCAATCGCAGCACCGACGATCGCTCTCTCATTAACTTGCGTATCGAACCCAAACTGACCGCCCAGCATCGACGTATCGGCCCTGGCATAACCGGCCTCGGCAAGTTTGCCCGAAGCGCCGATAGCACTGACCCACAGACCTGTTTTAACTTGCTGATTTTGCACGCCTAATTGGGATAGCCGATTCGCTAAAGTGCGATTCACGGTTTGTGATTGCTGAAAACTCAGCGCTTGCGCAGAAGCATGAATCTGTCCCGATAAACTATCGAGCGCGGTGCCCAGGGCGGCCACATCAGCGACCCGTTCCAGCGCCGCTGCACTGGCGATCAATGGGGCGTTGCTGCCACCAGTTTGTCCACTGGCCATCATCGTGTCAGCTGCAGTCATGGCTTGTTCGACATTGGCGGCGCTATTCGCTCTGGTCGGGTCTGCCGAAAAAGATTGGGCCGCAACCGTCGTCGTAGAAACACGTCCTATCTTCAAATCAACCTCTTTAGCACTATATGAAACGCTAGCGCTCAGTAACGGAGGAAACGCCGTGCCGACGC
Source organism: Glaciimonas sp. GG7 (assembly GCF_052976905.1). NCBI lineage: Bacteria > Pseudomonadati > Pseudomonadota > Betaproteobacteria > Burkholderiales > Oxalobacteraceae > Glaciimonas > Glaciimonas sp. GG7. The sequence continues at coordinate 44,014 of NZ_JBRIIQ010000015.1, forward strand.
TTTGAAAGCTGACATCGCTAAACGTATTGTTCACTGCCGTAAATGCGGTGAGTACTTTTTGAGGAGTGTTATTCGCTTGCGCCGTGACGTAAGCATTCGCGTCTGCATTACCGGCAGGAACCGTTGCGACGAGGTGCGAGCCGCCCAATATTGCCGTGCCGCCAACCGTCAGCGTTGCGTTGAAATCATTGGCTAAGATCGCATTCGCCGACGCCGTGTAATTACCGGCAATCGTCAAGCCACTGCCGGCATTACTCAAGCGTCCGTTATTGGTGACGCTGCTACCGAGATGGCCGCCATTGCCAGACAAATTCCCACCCGTATCGATTTGCACTCCAGACGCAATTGATCCGGTGATATTGAGCGTACCGTTGACCACTTCATTGTTGCCGGTGTAGGTATTGGCCCCCGATAAAGTCAGCGTTCCGGTTCCACTTTTAGTGAGTCCCGCATCGCCCGCTATGGCATTACTAAAAATGGCAGAAACGGTATTAAAACTGACGTTCACATTCGGGCCGAGCGCCAGACTTTGCATAAACAACGCCGGGCCATTCACCGCCTTGCTGGCATTGAGCAAACCCCAGCCATAGGTCGCCGTATCGTTCATGGGGGTGGCGGTCGACAAAATAGTTTGGCGTAGCAAATCGGCGTTCATCCATGGATAAACTTGCTGAACCAAGGCGATCGCTCCGGTCACCGCAGGCGCTGCAAACGATGTCCCATAGACGCGCTCCCCTGCTGTTGGCGACACAAAATCGCCCGGTGCGGCCAAACACCAATTAGCAGCCAGGCCGCAACGATTGGCGTAACTGGCAATCGACCCCGGCACCATATCAGCGGTGGAATAAGCCTGCGTGCCGCCAACGGCATTGACAGCAGTGACCGCAAGCCAGCCTGCTTGCAAATCCGGATACAACGCTGGCAAACCCGCGGTCATCGTCGGCTGCGCTGCGCCGCCGTTCCCGGTGGCCCAGACAAACAAACCACCTTTGGCTACGAATGGTTGATAGATGCTGTGATAAGTGACGCCATCGACAGGCGTGGCAATCGATCCGACTCCATTCGATTGATTAAATATCCTCACGCCGTTGTTATATAAAAATGTGTAAATATCCGCGCTCAGGGCCGTGCCTCCGCCACCGATTCCGGCTGCGATACCAGCCATCTGGACAGCGGGCGCGATACCGGTATTTGTGCCGCCCAAGGCTTCGGCAACAAGAGTTCCATGCGTATCACCGTTACCGCTGGCACCGATAAAGCCGCCGCTGCTTGTACCGGTCGCAGCGGTGTAGACGTTTTTGGTGATGCGCCCGGCAAGTTGCGGATCGGTCACATCGAAATCAGTATCGATGATGCCGACCGTCACGCCCGCACCGGTAATTCCACTGGCTCGGGCGGCACTGACATTGCTGGGGTCGCTGGGATTTAAAAAGCCGGCCCCAGATGCAGGCTGCGTCGAAACGGGTGTGGATTGCGTAGAAATCGGTGTGACGACACCCGGATTTTGACTACTGCCGCCACCGCCGCCGCAACCTGAGAGTATGGTTGTCGATATAAGTAATAACGAGACTGATAGCGCAAGCGATGGAATAAGCGATGGAACAAAACAACGAAAGTAAATGGCATGTGCGTGATCCATTTTGTGCCGCCTCTTAGCTGCGTGAAGAATTACTTTACGCGTGATGACTGTTTTTCGAACGGCGCATGAACTTGGCCGTGTCACGGTTCGATGCTATCCATTTGGGCGTGCACAACTCGCAAAAGATCGACTATCCAGATACGAAAATACTCAAAAAGATGATATTTTTACAACGCCATTAGTATGTCGCGCATTATTTACTTCCTCCTTGACCTGCATCAATAAAAGAAACAGATTGAAGAACAAACAAAAGGCGAAATATTTGATCGATAAGCGCACTTCAGCTTGCTTCTGTGCAATCCTTCTGGCTTCAGAATTTTCGCAAAAACGGTTTTACAAATGAACAAAATTTCCACACTTAATCGAACGACATTGTTGTTCCCAATGGCACTGGTGCTATTTGAATTTTCCGTCTACATCGCCAATGACATGATCCAGCCGGGGATGATCGTGGTGACCAAAGAATTCGGTGCCAGCGCGGCTTGGATGGCGTCGGCCATGACTGCCTTTCTAGTGGGCGGCGCAATGTTCCAATGGCTGTTTGGCCCGCTCTCGGATCGGATCGGACGACGTCCGGTGATGCTGGGCGGTACGGTATTTTTTATCCTTGCTTGTCTGGCAACATTATTCTCCGAAAGCATTGAAAGTTTTATCGCCCTGCGCGTGGTGCAAGGTATTGGGCTGTGTTTTATTTCCTCGGTTGGCTACGCCGTGGTGCAAGAAGCTTTTGAAGAAAAAGCTGCCGTCAAACTCACGGCTCTGATGGCTAATGTCGCCTTGATCGCGCCGCTGATCGGCCCAGTTGCAGGCGCGTTCATGATCGAGATGTGGCCGTGGCGGATGGTATTTGTTTTCATCGCAGCGGTCTCAACCATCGCCTTGATCGGCCTGATCTTGCACATGCCGGAAACCGTGCAGCCGCGAAAGGAAAAATTACCGTTGATCCATATCTGGCACGACTATCGCAAGGTATTTTCGAATCGTTATTTTTTGATGGGTGCGCTGTCCATTCCATTGCTTGCGGTGCCGTTGATCGGCTGGATCGCGATGTCACCGCTGATTTTAGTCGCCGATGGGCATTTGAGTGTAGTCGAGTACGGTCTATGGCAAATCCCGGTTTTCGGCTCTCTGATTGCTGGCAATCTTGTTCTCGCCATCAATGCGGATCGCTGGCGACTCGGCAGCTCAGTCAAATATGGTCTTTATCCGATGGTCTGCGGCTTAGGCGTTATGCTGATCGGCTCGCTGATATTCAAAGCGCCCTACTTTCTGGTACTCGGCATTAGTCTGGTGTCTTTCGGAGAAGGCCTGTCCGTCGCCGTACTGGTGCGCTTTACGTTAACCGAAACCACTATCTCAAAAGGTACCGTTGCCGCAGCCATGGGCATGGTCAGCATGGCGATGTACGGCGTGGGCATAGAGCTCTACAAACTGCTGTATTTTCATATCGGCATATTGGGATTTGCGTTGATGTCCATCGTAGTGGGCGTATTGTATTGGCGCTTCTCAAGCATCGTTGTACGACGCGCTATGGCCGCAAGGGTTACTGGCCACGTGCTTAAACAAGGAGCTACGAACTGACCGTGCTTTACTACAAAACAACTATTAACTATTAATACACAACACGCTCACCTACTCTCGCTATAATCATTTGGTCACCATGTCTGCGTGTTACTGCCAACACGCATTTCCTTCACTCCTTACTGAAAGAACTATCATGAGCGCAAAAAAAATCCTGTTTCTGGCTGGTGATTATGTCGAAGACTACGAACTGATGGTGCCATTTCAGGCGTTGCAAATGGTTGGTCATCAGGTTGATGTTGTGTGTCCCGATAAAGCTGCTGGCGCGAGTATCCGCACCGCAATTCACGATTTTGAAGGTGACCAGACGTATAGCGAAAAGCCAGGTCATCGGTTTACCCTCAATGCATCGTTTAGCGATGTCGATGTCAATCATTACGATGCATTGCTCATTCCCGGCGGTCGCGCACCTGAATATCTGCGTCTGAACAAACGCGTAATCGAAATCGTCCAGCAATTCAACGCAGCCAACAAACCGATTGCGGCCGTCTGTCATGGTCCGCAATTGCTGGCCGCAGCTGGCGTACTGAAAGGCAAAACCTGTTCGGCCTATCCGGCCTGTGCGCCGGAAGTAGAACTGGCTGGCGGAACATATGCGGAGATCGATGTCACCGCTGCATATACCGATGGCAATCTGGTGACCGCTCCCGCATGGCCAGCACATCCGGCATGGCTGGCGCAGTTTCTGAAAGTATTAGGCACGCGCATCGAACTGTAGTCATCGCTTCCATGCTCCCTAATTAGGGCTTACGCAAAATCGTCCCGGCAAGGCACGCCGCTGAGGCAGTTTTGCGTTAAGTCCTACTAATAAAAACAGCTTGCAAGACCAAGGTCTTGCAAGCTGTTTTTATGTAAACCCGTCAATTTCGATCGGGACTCAATAAACAAAGGAGAAAATCGCATAGGTATATAGTGATTGCAGATATCCGACACGTGAGCAATAGCGGCACAGAAGCACATAAAGTGATGAGATGACGCATTCAATCCGGGCTTTATGACTATCCAACCCTACACTTACCAATAGGAGTATCGCATTCATGCAGGCAAACACTACACCGAACACAGCCACTTTCCCTACTCCAGGTTATGCCTCACAAATAACCGATCCCAGCAGTTCAAAAACGTTACTCATGCGTTGCAATCTGCGATCCGGAAGCAATACCAACCGTATTATGCTTACCTCCCCTGACCTCACACCACCCACATCGGGAGCCACGCCGCGGTCATCTATCGCCAGCCCTATGGATCCTCAAGACTACTTAGCCGAACTCATTACAAGCGAGGCAATAGCAAGTTTGCCGGAAGAATTGCTGGAAATACCTCAACACATCGTAACAAAGCCGCCACCGACAGCAGACTACCCGGCAATAGCAGATACCCCTACATTTGAAGAATTTACAAACTTATTAGAAAATATAAATAATTATCAATTGGGAGGAACGGCGACAACAGAACAGATAGAAATGGAAGTACAGGCGGAAATACAAGGGGAAACTGCAGCCGCAGCGATGCTGGGAGCTATGCGAGAAACTCTCGTAGATGAGCCGCCGATGGCCGACAACACGCTAATAGTAGCCAACCCGACATTTGAAGAATTCACAAACTTACTAGAAAATTTAACCAGTCATCAATCTGTAGGAATGTCGGCACCTCAAAGTATAGAAACGGAAACAACGACCGAAACGGCAGCAGCAGCAATTCTATTAGCCTTGCAAGAACCCCTCGCAGAAGAAGAGCCTGTCGCGAGCGGCTCAGGAATGCAGAAACCCGTTTATCCGACACCATCTCCGGCGTTTTTAAACATGGCGCAAAAACTTACCAGAGAGACAAACTATCGGGGTTATTTGCTACCTCGATTATTTACTCAAGAAGCGTTAAATCGTTTTATTTCGGAAATACAACCCGTCATCAATAACTCTCTATTCTTCATGGCGCGGCAAGTCAAAAGGGAAAGCAGCGCCATCGCCATCCAACTGCGCAGGAAGAACACAATTTATATGCCTGTGGAAATAGAGAAGCATCAGATTGCCGTGACACTGTATGCGCTGCTGCAGTACCCGGCAGCATTGCGAGGTGAAATTCTGAGCCGGATACCGATCAAAACAGTCATGTATTTATGTGATCTGTCTCAAAACATGCACGAGGGATACAACCTGTTCTATACGTACATGGCCAACCGCGAGCTGTATCACCGGGCGTTCATGGCTACGAAAGTAGATATCGGAAAGATCGAAGAATACACGTATCAAATATTAGACAAAACACAGACACCTAATACGGCAAAGATGTATGACAAACTTCCAGGGATGTACCAGGCTATTACACAATCTGAGAAATTTATTCGTCTAAAAAATATTCGTAATCATTATCCAAACACCCCCCTTTCAGACCACAACATACTTTTGCTGGGACTGCCATTAACTCACCAATCGGAAGATGCAAAAAAAAGACCGACAGAGGCATCCGCGTCTGAAAGCACATCCTCTGCAACTAAACGGAAAACCATTTTTTCTGTCCTTCCTGATGTCACACGTACGCATGATCCGGCTCAGGGCAAGATGACGTCATCGCAACAACACTACCGAGAGTGGGTAGGAAAAATCGTACAGGATTGTCATAAAAAATTCGGTGTCGATGAACAACGCAACATAGAAATTCCGGCCAAAACCTTACTTTCCCGACCCAAACCCATGCGAACAATTCGTTCCTTAACACATGCATTAAGTGACCCGGAGGCATTGAATCAGATCAGCCCTGCGCTGGCCAGTATAAAAACGATTATCAAAAAAAATCCACTAGCACAACAACTCTCCCGGCTTACGCCGCATATGGCAACGATAGCGCAGGACCCGTCTAAAAAAAGCACCCCATCAAATCTGTGTAACGATCAATTGCAGAAAATAAATACAGCAAGCAGAAACGTGCAAACGATCCTTCTTAAAGGACAAAAAGAGATCCAAGAAATACAAAAAATGCAAGCCAGACCGTTGAACCGACCGACTCTATCCAAATCTGCATGTACTGAATCGATCACACCCGAAAATTGGCGTCGCAGCGTAAATGTGGATGCGAAACAAAAGCGCGCAGCGGCAGACTTACCTTGGGCCATCACAGCAAAAATCGGATTTGCACATAACGCTCAGTTTTTTTCAAATAAACATCAAAGCTCGAATGCCGCCGATGAGGCGCAAAAAATATGCGAGAGTCATGCTGATGCTGAAAGAAAAATTTCATCCCAACTGGCTTCTTTTACGGCCAACCAGAACATATTGACAGAGCTCATGCAGCTGAGCGTCGCCTCCCTTCCTCACTGCGTTATTACAGCGCAACAGCAGGCTACTTATGTCCGACAAGAAATCGAAGCAGGCCAGGAAAGAGAGGACATGAATACCGAAAAAGAACTCAACAAACTATTTATTAAATCCAATAAAACAATCAATACCGCTATCGCCGTAACTACCACTTTACCAACAGATGAGGACGTCACAGCAGCGTGGCGACCGCATAGAGCGCAAGCACAGCAATCGGAAAGAACGCGCAGCATATCTGACCTGATCGCTTTTCCTGACATACCTACCAACGATCCAGGAACCGGTCCATCAACAAGTCGCGCTAAAAAGCCGGCACTTCCTTCTGATTAGGCCCAGCAACAAAAAGGCCTGTAGAACCGAATAGTTCTACAGGCCGATCATCCTGGAAACAGCAGTTGACCGCTTCCAGGTATCTATAAGTGTTTGAATAAATTAACTATTACCTGAATCGATACTGTCACCTTTTGGGTGATCACTCTACCAACTACCGCTTCCAGAATCATTCCGGCAAAAATCGTGCCGAAGTATGTTTACACCACCGTAGACAAAGCCAACGTAAAGAGCAAAGCAAGCACTGAAATAAGTGTTTCGCACACGGTCCAGGTTTTGAGCGTTTCAGTCACTGTCATGTTGAAATACTCCTTCACCAGCCAGAAACCGCCATCATTCACATGCGACAGAATCAGGGACCCGGCACCGGTCGCCAACACCATTAACTCCGGACGCGTGCCAGCTACGCTGGAGACAATCGGTGCCACGATCCCGCACGCAGTAATCATCGCCACAGTGGCCGAACCAGTGGCAACCCGAATCAAGGCAGCAACAAACCAACCCAGCACCAGCGGCGATAAATGGGCACTAGTCGCAATGCCGACGATCGAAGTCGAGATACCGCTATCTTTGAGAATCTGACCAAAACCAGCGCCAGCGCCAACGATGAGGGTAATCCCGGCAATCGGAGCCAGACTGTCGGTCGTAAATTTCAGGATCGCTTCACGATTAAAACCGCAGGCTTTACCGAATGTATAAAAACTCACCAAAGCGGCAATTAACAAGGCGATGACCGAATTGCCAATCAAGCGCAAAAATTCGTTAGCGAACGTTTTCGGTGTAAAGAAAACGTCAGCCCAGCTACCCAGCAACATCAACACAACCGGCAACATGATGGTCGCCAGTGTGATGCCCAGACCGGGTAATTTACGCTTGAGGTCAATTTCGACAAACTGCGTCAGGAGTGGATTGTCTGGATTAGGGAAGACGAACTTCGAGATCAGCCTGGCAAACAATGGCCCGGCAATAATAGCCGTCGGAATACCCACTATCAGTGCGTAAATAATGGTGCGTCCGATATCAGCGTTGTAAGCGGTGACCGCATACAGTGCAGCAGGATGCGGCGGAATCAAACCATGGACGACTGACAAACCGGCCACCATCGGAATACCGACCAATATCATCGAAGTCCCGGTACGCTTGGCAACGTTGAAGGCAATTGGAATGAGCAAGACAAAACCGACTTCAAAAAATACCGGCAAGCCCACGATTAACGCCACCACCATCATTGCCCAATGCACGTTCTTCGGGCCAAAGGCACCGATCAAGGTATTGGCAATGCGCTCGGCACCGCCGGACTCGGCCATCATTTTGCCGAACATGGTGCCTAATCCGACCACCAGCGCGATATGGCCAAGTGCGCCACCTACGCCTTTTTCATACGATTTAACGATGCCATCCATTGGCATACCGACTGCGGCTCCTAATATGACGGAGACCACGATCAATACGATGAACGGATTCATCTTGAATTTTGCAATCAATACGATCAACGCAATCACTGCAATCAGTGCGTACGCTAACAGCATGTTCCCCTGAACCATCTCCATTACCTTCTCCTCAATTTTTGCGCTTGCCGCTATAGCGCGGCGAGGCGCTTTTATATCACGTTAAGTAAGGTCGCATAATCGTTTATACGTCGTTGCCCCGCCTGGCCGTACAGCCGTACTGTCTGCGTCGGGACGCCTGGTCTAAACAATGATGCGACCTTACCTAGTCTGCTGTCATTATTATGTTTTTAGCAGCGATGACTTTATCGCTTGAAAGCGATGCAATCGACTTCGACTTTGCAATCGACCACCATAGGGGACTGCACGCAGGCACGCGCAGGAGGATTCGCACCGAAGTATTCTTTGAATACCCGGTTAAAAGATTGAAAATCGCGCGTATCGTCGAGCCAGACCCCGCAACGGACCACATGTTCCGGGCCGTAACCCGCTTCCGCCAGAATCGCCAGCACATTTTTAATTGCCTGATGCGATTGCGCGACGATCCCGCCATCAATGACTTCACCGTTCACAAACGGCACCTGGCCGGAAACATACAGCCAACCATCTGCTTCTACCGCCCGTGCAAATGGTAAATGTTGACCGCCGGTTCCTGAACCACCTTCTACACCGTATCGTTTGATTGTCATTTGTTTCTCCTATAAAAACTATCGATAAATATACTGCTGCAAAACTATTGTGTAAGACTACCGCGTGCCAAAAAGCGTCCCGCACGCTGGCCCGTTGCGACTTTTTCTGCACCACCGCGATACGACAGAACGCCATTGACCCAAACCGCCTCAATCCCATGCGCCGGTTGCATCGGGTCCGTAAATGTGGCCGCGTCGCGGACCGTTTCGGGGTCGAACAGAACCAGATCGGCCCAATACCCTTCCCGTACCAGACCACGCTGGGTCAACCCAAAGCGCTCAGCCGACAAACCGGTCATTTTGTTGATCGCGACGGTCAGCGGAAAGAGTTTTTTCTCCCGACTGTAATACCCCAGCACGCGTGGAAAAGCGCCCCACAAACGCGGATGCGGCAACGGATCATTGGGCAAACCGTCCGAGCCTACCACCGTCGCCGGATGGCTCAGGATGCGATTAACGTCGTCGTCATGCATGCCGTGATACACCGCACCGGCTGGCTGCAAACGCCGGGCCGCCTCAAACAGATCAACACCCCACTCGACTGCGATGGTCGCCAACAGCTTGCCACCCATAGCAGGATACGGCTCGGACCAGGTGACCTGAATATCGAAATTATCGGTGACCTGTTTGAGGTCAAGCGTCGAGGAGCTGGCGGTGTACGGGTAGCAATCGCAACCGACCGGCTGATAGCGCCGGGCCTGCTCCAGTGCGGCCAGTACCTCGCCGCTACGGCCCCAATTGTCAACGCCGGCACATTTCAGATGCGAAATCACCACCGGCACGCGGGCATGCTTGCCGATCCGAAAAGCCTCATCCATCGCCGCCAGAATGTCGGCAAACTCGCTACGCAAATGGGTTGCATAGATTCCTCCGGCGGCGGCCAGCGGCACGGCTAGCGCCATGACTTCGGCGGTCGGTGCACTGATCGCGTTGCCATAGGCCAGGCCGGTACTGAGGCCCAATGCGCCGTGCGCCAATGCTTCACGCAATTGCGCGCACATGGCGGCAATCTCGTCATCGGTCGCAGCGCGATCGAGCCGGTCCATCTGGTTGTTGCGTAATCCGGTGTGGCCGACTAACGCGGCAACATTGACTGACGGCTGCGCTTGATTGACAGCCGTAACGTAGCTGGCAAACGTCGGATAACTGAAATCTTCTGCGTTGCCCAATAAATTCATCGGGTCCGGCGGCGCACCCTTCAGACTGACAGGAGCGGCGCTGATGCCGCAGTTGCCGACCACGACGGTAGTGACGCCTTGCGAGAGTTTGGGCAGCATCTCCGGCTGGCGAATGACGTTGGTGTCGTCATGCGTATGCACATCGATAAAACCGGGGCTTAACACCTTGCCGCTGCCGTCGAATTGATGTGTCGCTTGCCAGGCGTTTAATGCGCCGACGGCTGCAATCTGCACGATGCGACCATCGTCGAGCGCGACATCGGCATAAAAAGGCGGCGCGCCACTGCCGTCGATGAGCGATACATTACGGATCAGGGTGTCGCAACTACTGCGGTCTGTCTTCATATCAATCTCCTAGCGGTTCACGGTTACTGCCACCACGGTGCACATCGAGCGTAAATTTCAAGCGCCGCAGCAGTTCCTGACTGTGCTCTTTTTGTAGCAGCGCCAGCTCAGCCATCAACACATCAAGCACCATCATCATGGCGTAGCGCGACGACGATGGCTTGAAAATGAAATCTGTTTCTAATGACTTGATCGGTAGCAACACGTCGGCCATTGCCGCCAAGGGCGACCCCAGTGCAGTGATCGCGATCAGCCGCACGCCATACTCCTTGGCAACCGCACAACTAGCCAGCAATTCCGGCACGTTACCGCTGCTTGACAGCGCCAACACCACGTCATTTTTATCCAGCGTGGCGGCCACCATCCGCTGCAACAGGGCGTCGTGATAGGTCGCCGCTGGCCTGCCTAAGCGCACCAGCCGGTAGCGCGCTTCGTCCGATAACATCGTTGATCCGCCGCCCATGCCGAAGGCGTAAATCATGCGTGCGTCCAACAATAATTGTGCGGCACGCTGCAATGCTTCCTGATTGAGCATGGCGTGATTGACTTCCAGCACACTGCCGATATCGGCGTAAATAATGTCTGCAATTTGCGGCACACGCCCCTCTTCGGATGGCGTTTCTGCACGCAAAAATCGCTCTCCGATGGCAGCAGCCTGTCCCAGTTTCATTTTCAGATCGCGGACATCGCGGCAGCCCACCGCCTTGGCAAAACGGGTCACGCTAGCTTGACTGACCCCGGCCAGTGTCGCCAGCGTATGGATGCTGACCTCAGCAGCCTGCGCCAGATCGCCCAAAATCGTTTGCGCGACCTTTTGCTCGGCCAGGCGCAATTGCCCACTGCGTTCGGAAATACGCGAGACGATATCAAACGTCGCTGTCGCGATCACTGTGTGCTCCGATGGAGCTGACATACGTCTATCCTTATCTAAAATAAGACCTATCCTAAGGAACTCACTTGACTAATTTGAATCCGACCTTACCACGCGCGCAATACATTTTGTGGTACTTTATAACATAAGCCATATATTTACAATTTACGAATGAACAATACGGATTATTCCTATAAAAAAAATAGAAATATCCAATTTAAATGAGGAAATTATTAATGAATGATACAAACTATCACGACGCTATCACCAATCAAATTACCGATCCGATTATCGGCTCTCTGAACAAAGGTCTGGGCACACTTCAACAGCCGCTGCCCACCTCTTCCATCAAAAATTTGCACTGGAATTTGCTATGCGAAGACGTCAGCCTGCCAACCGCTGTTTTGTATGAAGTGCGGCTGCAACATAATCTCGAATGGATGCAAGAGTTTGTCTCGGAGTACGGCGTCAAACTAGCGCCGCACGGCAAAACCACGATGGCCCCGAAATTGTTTGCGCGCCAATTGGCGGGTGGCGCATGGGGTATTACGCTGGCGACCGCGCATCAAACCAAGGTTGCCTACGCGCACGGTGTGCGTCGCGTGATCATGGCCAATCAATTGGTCGGCAAACAAAATATGGCGGTCATTTCGGCCATGCTGGACGATCCATCGTTTGAGTTTTGCTGTCTGGTGGACTCCGCCGAGGGTGTGGCATTACTGGGTGCGTTCTTTAAAGCGCGCAATCAAAAACTCCACGTCTTGCTGGAATTAGGAGCTGACGGCGGTCGCACCGGCGTGCGCGACGCCGCGCAACAAAGTGCCGTATTGGCAGCCATCGGCGAATGGAAAGATGCCATCGTGCTGGCCGGTGTTGAGCTGTATGAAGGCGTACTAAAAGAAGAAGCCGACATCCGGCAGTTTCTGCAACGCGCGGTACGCTGCGCCCAGGAGCTGGCGCAGACCGGGCAATTTGCCGAGCGTGCAAGCCTGCGCCCAGTCATTCTTACCGGTGCCGGATCGGCCTGGTATGACGTCGTGGCGGAAGAGTTTTCCAAAGCCGATATCGGCTTGCCGCTGGACGTGATCCTGCGCCCGGGCTGCTATCTGACCCATGACGTCGGCGTCTACCGTGCCTCACAAGCGCAGATTGAGACCCGCAATCCGGTCGCCCGTGAAATGCGCTCGAGCTTGCTCCCGGCTTTACAACTATGGGCCTACGTGCAATCGATACCCGAGTCCGATAAAGCCATCATCGCGCTCGGCAAACGGGATGCCGCCTTCGATGCCGGACTGCCGCTGCCAGCGAGGCATTACCGCCCTGGCGTGGGCTTGCCTTCTCCCACCCCTGAACACTGGGAAGTGACCGGGATGATGGATCAGCATGCTTATATGCGCATCGCCGTTGGCGACGATATCAAAGTCGGCGATATGATTGCTTTCGATATTTCACACCCTTGCCTGACTTTCGACAAATGGCGTCAAGTCGCCGTTGTCAGTCCTGACTACGATGTCATTGATATCGTTCAGACCTTCTTCTGACGGATCTATACCATGCTTGAAACCAATAACAACAGCACGCCAGACATCCTGGCCTACGGTGAGGCGATGGTTGAGTTTAATCAACGCAATCAACACATGAACAATCCGGCTGGATTTGGCGAGCTGGGTGATCCGCGTTTGTATTTGCAAGGCTTTGGTGGCGATACGTCCAATTTCGCCATTGCCGCTGCACGTCAGGGCGCGCGCAGCGGTTACATCAGCGCCTTGGGCAATGACAGCTTTGGTCGCCAGCTACGCGATCTCTGGCAAGCTGAACAGGTTGATGCAACTCATGTTGAGACGCATCCTCATGCCGCTACCGGGGTCTATTTTGTCTCGCACGATGCGGATGGTCACCATTTCGACTATCTCCGTAGCGGCTCTGCTGCCAGCCTTTACCAAAGCGTGCAACTACCGCTAGAGACAATCGCGGCGGCCAAAGTATTGCACCTGTCCGGGATCAGTCTGGCTATCAGTGAGAGTGCCTGTGATGCGGGTCTGGCGGCGATGCAGTATGCCCGCAACAACGGCGTGCATACCTCGCTAGACACCAATCTACGCCTGCGCTTGTGGCCACTGGAACGGGCCCGCGCCAAGATGCGGCAAGCGTTTGCGCTGTGCGATATTTGCCTGCCTAGCTGGGATGACGTCCATGCCCTCACCGGTCTCGATGACCGGGATGCCATCGTCGATGAACTGCTATCTTACGGGATGGGCTTGATTGCCTTCAAACTCGGGGCTGAAGGCTGTTATGTCGCCACCAGAGACGAGCGACGATTAGTTCCGGCTTATCCGGTTGCCGCGCTTGATGCAACCGGTGCGGGAGATTGTTTCGGCGGTGCGTTTATTGCGCGCATTGTTGCTGGCGATGATCCTTTCACAGCGGCGCGCTATGCCAATATGACGGCGGCATTATCGACGTTGGGATATGGAGCGGTCGCACCAATTCCGGTTAAGGCGGTAGTGCTTGAGGCACTCCGCACTGCATAAAAAATCCGTTCGTACTGAGTAGCCCTACTCAGTACGAACGGAGTTTTTAGTATTTTGATTACAACTAAGTTACACCTGCGGACTCAATTTCTCTGCCCGCGTATGCAACTTGTTGAGCGCAGTCAGATACGCCTTAGCCGAGGCCACCACGATATCAAGATCAGCACCAACGCCATTGACGATACGCCCGGCCTTAGACAAACGCATCGTGACCTCACCTTGCGACTGCGTGCCAGTGGTAATCGCATTGACCGAGAACAACAACAGTTCAGCCGCACTCGCCACCTGCGTCTCAATGGCGTTCACAATCGCATCCACCGGGCCATTGCCCTGCCCTTCACAGGTCACCTCTTTACCGTCAATCGAGAACACGACTTTGGCAGTCGGCTTCTCGCCGGTTTCAGAGTGCTGTGACAGGGAGACGAAACGATAGTATTCGCTCTCATGCGACTGCTGCTCGTGCGTGACCAAGGCAATAATATCTTCGTCAAAAATATCCGACTTCTGGTCTGCCAGTTCTTTAAAGCGCGAAAAAGCAGCGTTGACTTCAGTTTCAGAATCGAGCGCGATGCCAAGGTCATGCAGGCGCTGCTTAAAGGCATTGCGCCCCGATAATTTACCGAGAACGATTTTATTGGCACTCCAGCCCACATCTTCGGCACGCATGATTTCATAGGTATCGCGGGCTTTCAACACGCCGTCCTGATGAATCCCGGAAGCATGCGCAAATGCATTCGCGCCAACGATGGCCTTATTCGGCTGCACGATAAAACCGGTGATTTGCGATACCAGTCGCGAGGCTGGGAGAATCTGGGTAGTGTCGATACCGATGTCGAGATGAAAGTAATCGCGCCGGGTTTTGACCGCCATCACAATTTCTTCCAGTGCAGTATTGCCAGCACGTTCACCAAGGCCATTGATCGTACATTCAACCTGCCGCGCCCCACCGATCATGACGCCAGCGAGCGAGTTGGCAACCGCCATCCCCAGATCGTTATGACAATGTACCGACCAGATCGCCTTATCCGAATTAGGAATGCGTTCACGCACGGTTTTCAGCATCTGACCGAACAGTTCCGGCACGCCATAACCGACCGTATCGGCGAAGTTAATCGTGGTCGCGCCTTCGGCAATCACCGCCTCCAGTACACGGCACAGAAAATCGATGTCTGAGCGGCTGCTATCTTCTGGTGTGAACTCAACATCATCGGTGAATTGACGCGCATAACGGACC
The DNA here is from genome assembly GCF_052976905.1 of Glaciimonas sp. GG7. Classification (NCBI taxonomy): domain Bacteria; kingdom Pseudomonadati; phylum Pseudomonadota; class Betaproteobacteria; order Burkholderiales; family Oxalobacteraceae; genus Glaciimonas; species Glaciimonas sp. GG7. The sequence continues at coordinate 59,171 of NZ_JBRIIQ010000015.1, forward strand.
GCCATTTTGGCTTGCTCAAACACCTGATCCGGGCTCATCCGCAATTTCTTTTCCATATGCAAGGGCGAGGTCGCCAGAAAAGTATGGATGCGCTTGCGCTCTGCTGGCTTCAACGCTTCGGCAGAGCGGGCAATGTCTTTGTCATTGGCGCGCGAGAGCGAACAGATGGTTGAATCCTTGACGATTCCTGCAATCGCCTTGATCGCCTCAAAATCACCCGGCGAAGCTGCCGCAAATCCTGCCTCAATCACGTCAACCTTCATCCGCTCCAATTGCCTGGCAATCCGGATTTTTTCGTCCTTGGTCATGGATGCGCCGGGCGACTGCTCGCCATCACGCAAAGTGGTGTCAAAGATGATCAGTTTTTCGGGTGGATTGAGTCGATTCGGCTCATTGACGACCATGCTGTGCTCCTGAATATATTTTTGAAAGATCTACAAATATACTCTTTTACACAGTAAAAAACCGCCTGGAAAACCACGGCGGCTGTGTGTATTCTTTAAAGTCTGGCGATTATTTACTTTTCATCAGACTCATGTTCAGTCTGCAAAATACTGACTGGTTTACCTTTGAATAAGCGCCACCCATAGACGCCCAAACCGGACAATCCGTACAACACAAACAAACCGAATAAAACCTTCGATGGCGCGCTGGAAATGACGACCATCACCAGCACAACGACAAAAGCGACGATAAATGGCACTGGTTTGCGCAAATTAATATCTTTAAAGCTATAAAAAGGCACGTTAGTCACCATCGTCAGGCCAGCGTACAAGGTGATTGCCCATGCGGCCCAACTCAAGTCGGTACCGACAAAACCTAAGTCATCCATAATCCAGACGAAACCCGCCACTAACGCTGCCGCAGCAGGACTCGGCAAGCCCTGGAAATAGCGCTTATCAACCACCGTGATATTCGTATTGAAGCGCGCCAGACGCAAAGCAGCCCCGGCGCAATAGACAAATGCAGCAAGCCAGCCCAGCTTGCCCATGCCGCGCAATGACCATTCGTAGACGACTAATGCGGGTGCGGCACCGAAGGAAACCATGTCCGACAAACTGTCATACTGCGCGCCAAATTCACTTTGGGTATTGGTCATCCGTGCCACACGGCCATCCAGACTATCGAGCACCATTGCCGCAAAAATCGCAATCGATGCATAGTCGAACTTCAAATTCATTGCCATGACGATGGCATAGAAGCCACAGAACAGCGCTGCGGTGGTAAATGCATTTGGCAACAAATACACACCACGACGCCGCAAACTCGGGCGTACCGGCCCCTCGTTCTCATCGTCGTCCTGATATGACGTACGCAAAGCATTTTTTGTACGCAATGTCTTGGGGAACTGTGTGACGTTATTCTTCGTCTTGCGACGGGGGAAATTAGCCATGTAGCATCCTTTTCAATCTATAAAAAAACGATGGCAGCGTGTTAAAACTGTCGCTGCCATTCAAAACTAGCTTATGAAAGCTTAAAACTCAGCCAGAATCGTTTCAGTCGCCGACACTTTGTCGCCTACGGCAACCTTCGGTGTCGCGGTCAACGGCAGATAAACATCGACCCGCGAACCAAAACGGATAAAACCGTAACGCTGTCCACGTTCCAGTACATCGGCGACCTTGACATAACAAAGGATACGGCGCGCAATCAAACCAGCAACTTGCACACAAGTAACGGTTTGACCGTTGGCGGCAGTGATAACTAAAGCATTACGCTCGTTTTCAGTCGAGGCCTTATCGAGATCGGCGTTGACGAACTTGCCGGGGAAGTATTGCACCGTTTCGATCTTGCCATCGACCGGGGCGCGATTCGAATGGACGTTAAAGACGTTCATAAAGACACTGATTTTCAGCGCTTCACGATTGGCGTAAGGATCATGGGCTTTTTCGACCACGACAATACGACCGTCTGCAGGAGAAATAACTGCGCCAGGCTGTTGTGGGATCACCCGAGGTGGGTCGCGGAAAAATTGCAATACAAATAATGCAATGATCCAAAAAGGAATCGACCAGCCAATTGACATATAAGTCACTAGCAAGGCCACCGCAAACGCAATGGCTAAAAACGGCCAACCTTCGCGGGCGATAATAGGATGTGGATAATTATTCAACTTCGCTCCGGGATTGTCTTAAAGAAATGATGGAATTTTAATAGCGTGGCTATTCTAGTCGAGGGAGGGGTAAATGTAACCTTTTGCTTGGTAATCGGCTGGAAAACGCACTAATTTCCTGAAATCAAAATAATTGAGGCCTCCCGCAGGAGGCCTCAAAAATACGGCTTATGTTGATTTAACGACAACCACGATCTGGCAATCGATTAAACCCGTTCGATAATCAACGCAATTCCCTGACCAACACCAATACACATCGTGCACAGAGCATACCGCCCACCAGTGCGATGCAACTGATACATCGCCGTAGTGACCAGTCGCGCACCACTCATGCCAAGCGGATGGCCGAGAGCAATCGCGCCGCCATTCGGATTAACCCGCGGGTCGTTGTCTTGCAAGCCCAGCATGCGCAAGACTGCCAGGCCTTGCGCAGCAAATGCCTCGTTCAATTCGATCACATCCATCTGGTCGAGCGTCATGCCTACTTGCTGTAATAATTTTTGCACCGCCGGTGCCGGGCCGATACCCATGACACGCGGTGCAACGCCAGCTGTCGCCATGCCGACGATGCGCGCTTTTGGCGTCAGACCATGCTGCCGGGCAGCCGCTTCGCTAGCCAGCAACAGCGCGCAAGCACCATCGTTGACGCCGGAAGCATTGCCAGCGGTGACCGTGCCATCAGGTCGCACCACACCCTTGAGTTTCGCCAGCGTCTCGATACTGGTCAGGCGTGGATGTTCGTCCTGCAAGAAGGTGATGGCATCGCCTTTTTTAGGCTGAATAATGACGGGCGTGATTTCTTCGGCTAGCGTGCCGTTCTGTTGTGCTGCCGCAGTTTTAGTCTGGCTGGCGAAGGCAAACAGATCTTGATCGGCACGACTGATGTTGTAATCGGTGGCGACATTTTCAGCGGTCTCCGGCATCGCATCGACACCGTACAGCGCTTGCATCAACGGATTAGGAAAACGCCAGCCGATGGTGGTGTCAAAAATTGCCGCGCTACGCGCAAACGCGCTATCGGACTTGCCCATGACAAATGGCGCACGCGTCATCGATTCCGCACCACCGGCCAGCATCAGGCTGGTATCACCGGCCCTGATAGCGCGCGCGGCCGTGCCGACCGCATCCATGCCGGAGCCGCATAAGCGGTTGATGGTCGATCCCGGCACGTCCTGCGGCAAGCCCGCCAGCAATGCCGACATACGCGCCACATTGCGGTTGTCTTCACCGGCCTGATTGGCACAGCCGTAAATCACATCCTGCACCGCGCTCCAGTCCACGTTGGGATTACGCGCCATCAAGGCACGCAACGGAATCGCGCCAAGGTCATCGGCGCGGATATCCTTAAGAGCACCGCCGTAACGGCCAATAGGGGTACGAATGGCGTCGCAAATGTAGGCTTCAATCATGATTTGAATGGGTGATTTAGATTATTCAATAGTGGCTCGAAATACTGACGCGTCACGCTTGCAGCAGGGGCACACCGGTAATTTTTTGTAGTTCTTGAAAAGAAATATCGGCAACGATTTCACGCACGCGCAAACCCTGCGGCGTGACATCAAGCACCGCCAGGTCGGTATAAATCCGGTTCACGCAACCGATGCCTGTGAGTGGGTAGCTGCATTGCGCCACGATCTTGCTCTCACCGCTTTTGGTTTGATGCTCCATCATCACAAACACCTGCTTAGCACCAATCGCCAGATCCATCGCCCCGCCCACAGCCGGAATCGCGTCCGCCGCGCCGGTATGCCAGTTCGCCAGATCGCCCGTGGCCGACACCTGAAAAGCACCCAGCACGCAAATATCCAGATGACCGCCGCGCATCATCGCAAACGAATCGCCATGATGGAAATACGCGCCGCCTGCCAACAGCGTGACCGGCTGCTTACCGGCATTGATCAAGTCTTCATCTTCCTGACCGGGTTCCGGGGCCGGGCCCATGCCCAGCAAACCGTTTTCGCTATGCAGAAAAACTTCGCGCTCACTCGGCAAATAGTTGGCAACCTTGGTCGGCAGTCCGATCCCCAGATTGACATACGCCCCTTCGGGAATATCGGAGGCCACGCGCGCTGCGATTTGATCTCGGGTAAAACGCTTCATGCTGCACTCCTTTGCGTCTCGGCGGTTGCCAGCACGACGCGCTGAACAAAAATACCCGGGGTGATGATCGCTTCCGGATCAAGCTCTCCCAATTCGACCACTTTTGTGACTTGTGCAATCGTACATTTGGCCGCCATCGCCATGATGGGGCCGAAGTTGCGCCCGGTCTTGCGATACACCAGATTGCCCCAGCGGTCGCCCTGATGCGCCTTGATCAACGCAAAGTCGGCATGAATCGGCGACTCCAACACATAATTGCGGCCATCGATCATTCTGGTTTCCTTGCCTTCGGCCAGCAATGTACCGTAACCGGTCGGCGAAAAAAAGCCGCCGATACCCGCACCGGCAGCACGAATCCGCTCTGCCAGATTGCCTTGCGGCGTCAGTTCCAGCACGATTTCACCAGCGTGGTACAGCGCGTCAAACTCATACGAATCGGCCTGACGCGGAAACGAGCAAATAATTTTGCGCACCCGCTTAGCCTTGAGCAAGGCGGCCAGCCCGGTGTCCCCGTTGCCGGCATTGTTATTGACGATAGTGAGGTCACGCGCCCCTTGCACAATCAGCGCATCGATCAGGGCCGCTGGCATACCGGCATTGCCAAATCCGCCGATCATGATAGTCGCACCATCCTGCACACCGGCGACGGCGGCTTCTAGTGAAGCAAATATTTTATTGATCACGTTTGCATCTCCTGCATTGAATTATCCGTTTCTAAAAAACTGCCCGACGCCGCAAACAAGCTTCAATTCCAGACATGAGGAACGCAGTTTAGCTTGAAAGCCAGAGTGAATATTATTTCTAAAATGGAAATAATATATTTCTATTTTTGCTGTTTTTGTAAATTGTTAAAACAAATACAATGTGACCATCCTACATTGACAGGGCTTACGCAATATCAGGTATTGCCTTGGGATACCAAGCTTTCACTCATCTCTAAGAAAACCATCATGAACATCAAACATATTTCAGCAGGACTCGTACTATTGGCAATCGTCGGTATCGCATCTGCAAGCACGTTCGCGCCAACAGTCAACGGTGATAACGTCGTTATTGCGCAGCCTGCGACTGACCAAGGCGTCAATACATCCGGCGATGCCTATCCTGTCACCGTCGCATTACCATCCACATTGACCCGGCAACAAGTGCAAGCTGATTTTAGAGAAGCAAACCGACGGTCTGCTAACCGTTTTAGCTATGCTGAATTAGTCTTTTTGCGCTGACGTCATATAGTTCTGAATGGTCTGTCCGTCGCCGGGCAAACCACTTTGCCAGCTATCTTAAAAAGTATGACGAATACCTGTCATGACACCAGCCTGATTCAACCCGACACCCACCGTACCGCCTGCATCCAACGCGACCGCTGCGGAACCGGCATTCTGGATATACCCGAGCGATGTATACAGCGCCGTGCGTTTCGACAAGTTGTACGTCACACGCGCTACAGACAAGGTCGAGACCTTGGCGGTATCCTTGATTTTCAAGCGTGACACCTGTGCGTCCAGTACCCAGTAACTGGCAAATGGATAGCTGACGCCTAAGTAATACAAATCAGAATGGGTCGCTGTAGCGGCCTCTATCTTGCGGTCAACCAGACCCGCACCGATTTTGGTCAGGCCCAGCATGAGGTAACCATTCAATGACACACGTTGATCGTGGTAATTGCTGCTGGTGAGTCCCGCTGCGGCTCCCGGGCCACCGTAAAGA